>CAZHQP010000164.1:0-6507 GCA_964534735.1 uncultured Roseivirgaceae bacterium | reverse complement strand
ACAAGCCGTTGAGGTTGTTAAGCTTTATGCTAAACTGTAGCAGCCAATTTGGAAGTTTGTGTTTTTAGAACGTTAAAAACTTCACCACCTGAACAGTTCTTTTTACATTTGTCGTAATGGTGTTGCTATTCCGGATCGGGTTTCTTGAAGTTGCGTGGGTCGACCTGATCGACATCGCACTGGTAAGTATTCTCCTTTACCAGGTGTACAAGCTTATCCGCGGAAGTATCGCGGTCAATATTTTTCTGGGAATCCTGGCCCTATATTTTGTTTACCTGATTGTCCGGGCTGCACAGATGGAACTGCTTACTACCATCCTGGGGCAGTTCATGGGCGTTGGCGTATTGGCAATGATTATTTTGTTCCAACCTGAGATCCGTAAATTCTTATTAGTGATCGGACGCGGCACAGAGTTCAGAGATAATTTCTTAAGAAATTTGGCCAGTGGAAAACATGTTTACCATGACGACTTTGATATTCACCAAGTAACGGAAGCCGTTAAAACATTAAAAGCTTCCCGCACCGGAGCGCTTATCGTTTTTTCACGCGATACCGAACTCCGGTTTTATATCCAGACGGGCGATGCACTCGATGCAGAAGTAACAAAAGGTCTGCTGATCTCGATCTTTAATAAAAACAGTCCGTTGCACGATGGTGCCGTGATCATTTATAAAGGAAGAATTAAAGCTGCGCGTTGCGTTTTACCGGTAAGCGAGAATGATCATCTACCCGCGAATTATGGATTGCGTCACCGCAGTGCAATCGGTATGTCAGAAAGTACCGATACACTTGTGGTTGCGATCTCGGAAGAAACCGGAAGGCTGATCTTAGCACGCAATGGAAAATACATTCGTGGATTAAAGCTCAAGCAGGTTGAACGCAAGATCCTGGAATACCTGCACAACGAAGAGCCGGAGATCTGGGAAGACGTTAGTGAGGATGAAACGGAGGATGCAAAAGCATAGCTTCATTTAGACTAATAACAATTTCATAACATCTTCGTATCTTTGTTTACTTCCTAACCCGGAAGGAATACGATGGCGAAACTGAGACAAGCTAATCCGGCAAAATACTATCTCGCAAAATTTTTCTTTTTAGGATTTGCGCTTCTGCAGTGGGGCGTTGCGACTGCCCTGGCGCTCAGCTTTGAGAATACTCCCAAAAACACTTCAGCTGTTTTTATTTTTATCAGCCTGGGCTGTATCTTCTTTGTTGTATTTGTTTTCCTGACGGAAACGATGAGGCGGGTAGCCGTGGGAAAAGATAGAATTGTTGTGCTCGGAATGGGGAAAAATCTGACAGTTGAATGGCCGGAAGTGAAGTCTATTAAACTTATTCCTGTATTCAATATTTATAAAATGCGGTTGAAGAGCCGCAGGAAGCCAATCTACTTCCTGCCGTCTAAGAATATTGAGCCTGCTTATGATCTGCTCGCTGAAGACACCTCGAAAATGGGTGACATCGTAAATAAGAACAAGAAAAAGCTGGGTATCTGATTTACTTCAGCACACCCAATTCCTTTCCAACTTCTGTAAATGCTTTGATTGCCTTATCCAGGTGATGCCTGTCGTGACCGGCAGAGATCTGAACCCGGATGCGCGCCTGACCTTTTGCCACAACCGGGAAGAAAAATCCGATCACATAAATTCCTTTATCCAAAAGTTTCTCGGCAAACTTTTGCGCTAATGGAGCTTCATATAACATGATCGGCACGATGGGATGTTCACCCGGCTTAATATCGAACCCGGCTTTTGTCATTTCCGTCCGGAAGTATTTTGTATTTTGTTCAAGCTTGTCGCGCAACTCGGTAGTTTCCGAAAGCATGTTGAACACTTCGATCGAAGCACCAACAATTGAAGGAGCTAAGGTGTTGGAGAACAGATACGGTCTTGAACGCTGACGCAGTAGTTCAATGATCTCTTTTCTTCCGGATGTAAATCCGCCTGATGCACCGCCAAGTGCTTTGCCCAGCGTCCCTGTAATGATATCAACACGACCTGTTACTCCGCGATATTCCGGAACTCCCCTTCCCGTCTTACCGATAAATCCGGATGAATGACATTCATCCGTCATTACTAAGGCTTCATATTTATCAGCCAGGTCACAGATCTTGTCTAACTGTGCGATTGTTCCATCCATCGAGAATGCTCCATCGGTTACAACAATGATCTGGTTTGCACCCGCAGTTTTTGCATCCTGCAATTGCTTTTCCAAATCTTGCATGTTGTTATGCTTGTAACGATAGCGCATCGCTTTACATAATCTCACACCATCAATAATAGAGGCATGGTTCAGTTCATCAGAAATAATCGCATCCTTCTCTCCCAGTAACGGTTCGAACACACCTCCGTTCGCATCAAAGGCAGCTGCATATAGAATTGTATCTTCTGTTCCCAGGAATTCAGAGATCTTTTGCTCTAATTCTTTATGAATATCCTGTGTTCCGCAGATAAACCGTACAGATGACATTCCGAAGCCGTGCGTATCGATCGCATGTTTGGCTGCTTTGATCACACGGGGATGTGAAGAAAGCCCCAGGTAATTATTCGCACAAAAGTTTATCACTTCTTTACCGGTATCGGTTTTTATATCAGCGCCCTGCGGTGTTGTGATAACACGTTCTTTTTTAAAAAGTCCGGCTTCGCGGATAGATTCCAGTTCTTTCTGTAAAACAGGCTGCAGTTTCTTATACATATTATTTCTGTTGAGATGATGGTAACGGATATTTTCTGCGGATCGGGTTGATCAGGTTCAGCTTCTGCATTGTAAAACTGTCCGGGTGAACCTGAACAAACTCCCGGTCCCACTCATTCCAGCGGGCAGGCTCGGCAGCTTTAAAGGCTGTGCTGTCGATTTTCTTTTTTAGCAGGTATTCTTCAAAATTCACGGCCCAAAGGTAATCGTTATTGCGAAAAGGCTACATAAACGGGTCACCGGCCAATCGTATTTTTATTTAACTTTCGCGCCATAATTGAGGTATGAAGCAACATAAAATTCTCATCATTGGCGCAGGCGGGCAGTTGGGCTCGGAACTCACGCAGGGATTGTGGAAACTTTACGGCAAGGAAAATGTAATCGCCACTGACATTAAAGATCCGCAAGGGATTTTATCGCAGGGAAATTTTGAAATTCTGGATGTGCTGAAACAGAAAAATCTGTTTGATTTCATCAAGAAAAATAATATCACGCAAATCTATCACCTCGCTGCCGTGCTTTCCGCGACAGGTGAAAAAAATCCAAAGTTTGCATGGCATCTGAATATGGACGGACTGGTTCACGTGCTGGATGCAGCGGTTGAATACAAACTTGATAAAGTTTACTGGCCAAGTTCAATTGCCGCTTTCGGACCAACAACTCCAAAACAAAATACACCACAGGATACAATTATGGATCCGACAACCATCTATGGAATCAGTAAGCAGGCCGGTGAACGCTGGTGCGAATGGTACCACAAAAAAATGGGTGTTGATGTGAGAAGCCTTCGCTACCCGGGATTAATTGGCTACAAAACAAAGCCCGGTGGCGGCACAACGGATTATGCGGTGGACATTTATTTCAAAGCGATTACTGATAAAAAATTTGAGTGCTTCCTGAAATCCGATACGTACCTGCCGATGATGTATATGGACGATGCCGTAAAAGCAACGTTGGATTTAATGGAAGCGCCTGCTGAAAAAGTTAAGATCAGATCCAGCTACAACATCTCTTCGATGAGCTTTTCACCGGCTGAGATTGCAGCAGAAATCAAAAAACATATCCCGGAGTTCACGATCACGTACAATCCTGATTTCCGCCAGGCAATTGCCGATAGCTGGCCAAAGTCGATCGATGATACACCAGCCCGTAAAGACTGGGGCTGGAATCATGCATTCGGATTAAAAGAAATGACAGATGAGATCCTAACCCATCTGCCAGCCCTGATCGCACAGGAAGCGTAAGCTTATTTCACGGAAAACCGGATTGTTTGAGAGTACAACCCTGAGGCATACTTCAGAATATAAATTCCCGAAGCAAGGTGGTTAACAAAGTCAATGCGGCTATCACGTTCCGTTACCTGATTTTGTTGAACCAAAGCACCCTCGTAGGTAAAGATCGTAACCTTGGTGTTTTCACTCAGCTCAAAGTTTGAAGCCACATTTACAAAATCTCCGTTTGACGGGTTCGGGTAAACCGAAATTGATTTTGAGGCCTCTATCGTGCTCACTACAACACTTGAATATTCGTATGAGCCATCCAGATCAACCGACTTCAAACGGTAGTAGTTTTTACCCATCACCGGGCTTGAATCAGTGAACGAATAAGGATGCTCATCATTTGTGTTGTAACCCGCACCCATAACCTGCGCAATTTTTTCGAACATAAGGTCATGCGATGCACGTTCGATTTCAAAATGATCAAAGCCCACCTCACTAGCCGTAGTCCAACGTAACAATACCTGATTGTTCTCAACCACACCAGTAAATGCGATAAGCTTGATCGGCATTACGCCCAAAATATTGTTGACATAATTTGAAAGTGACGGATTTGCCGAATTGAGTGCAGCATGGGTTTTTAGCTCGTTACCCATCGCAGATGTGTTACTTCCATTATAGCCTACTCCATCCACACTTGCGCCCCAGTTAAACGTTGGTGTTGTATCAAAGGAGTAAAATCTATCGTTTGTAGTAATGGCTCCTCCGCTATGCGAAAAATTACCTACTGTTACCACATTACCGTTGTTTATCAGCTTGTTACCACTTGAAGATGTTGATGTGAAATCGCCCGTAATAATCAGGATTCCGCCCGGATGAACCACCACACTGCTGGCAACTGTAAAATTTCCCTTGATGATCAGCGTGTCATACACATTCAATGTTGAGCCTCCTGTAAAGCTAAGATTACCATTACGGGTTACCACACCATAAATATTAACAACAAATGACCCCGCAACATTAGAGGGTCCCGGAGGGGCTGCAGCCATTGAGGGGAACTGTTTGGTCCAGATAGACGCAGTCTCCCAGTCAGCCTTCTTATTATTTTGTGAGGTATAAGAACCCTGTGAGAAAGCAAAAAACGTAGTGAATAACAATACGTAAGTCAGGAGAAAATTTTTCATGATGGTTAAAGCATTCAATTATGTCTGCATGCCTAACGATTATGGTGCCTGACCAGAGTTCATTTAAAAAAAACTATAACATTCTGCAGAATTCATATAATCGGAATATTATTTTAAACAAACCCAATTTTTCAGAATCATGTTTGGTAAAGTGACTGCGCGTTCTTTTTAAAAAGCCCAAATTGGGATAATCGCTATCAAAAAAGCTCCGATTTTGGAAATTGATCAATTCCACATTACTATCGCACTGATGTACGCCCAGCACACCGGCAGCCTTTATGAATCCGCTTAAAAAACTAGCCGGTCAAACCGTTTTATATGGAATGGGAAGTATCCTGCCTCGCTTTCTGAATTTCCTGCTGGTTACTTTGCATACCTCAGTTTTTGCTCCTGAGCAATACGGTATTATTACAAAGCTTTTTGCCTATGTGGCGGTAGTGAACGTAATATTTATGTTCGGCATGGAAACCGCCTATTTCAGGTTTGCGACAAAAGGAGGAGTTGATGAAAAGAGAGTTTTCAATCTGGCTCAAACCGTAGTGCTTGGAATCAGTATTCCGCTATCGATCGGACTAATTCTTTTTGCAAATCCGGTTGCCGAGCTATTAACAATCCCCGGAAATAGCAATCTGGTCATCTGGCTGGTGATAATTATGCTGGTGGATGCCATCGTTGCAATACCTTTTGCACGTCTTCGGCTTCAAAAAAAAGGTTTACAGTTTGCAATTGGCAAACTTGTTAATATTCTCATTCTGGTTGGTTTGAATGTTTATTTCTTAAAAATTGCATTCGATCCGGAAATGGGAGTTGGTTTTGTCGTGCTGGCCAATCTTGCTGCCAACAGTTTCTACCTGATATTCTTTGCATCAACACTTGTTTCGTGGCGACCTGCATTTGACACTGCGATCTCCGGTAATATGTTTCGATATGCATACCCTATCATGCTGATGGGATTGGCAGGGATGACAAATGAGATGTTCTCGCGGCTTACCCTTGATTGGTGGTTGCCCGAGAATTTTTATCCCAACCAAAGCTCCGATTATGCATTAGGCGTATTTGGCGCATGTTACAAATTTGCTGTATTAATGAGCCTTGCCGTGCAGGCGTTCCGTTATGCGGCCGAACCATTTTTCTTTTCAACAGCGGCTGATAAGAACTCACCGGCTCTTTTTGCCAAGATTAATCATTACTTCATTATTGTTTGCTGTGTTTTATTGCTGGGTGTTTCCATAAATATGGATCTGCTGAAATATTTTCTGGCCGATGAAGAATACTGGCAGGGTTTATCCATTGTCCCGATTTTACTGCTGGCATATTTGTTCCTGGGTGTGTATTATAATTTTAGTGTTTGGTTTAAGCTGACAGATAAAACATATTACGGAACACTCATTACGCTGGGCGGAGCTTTTCTG
>CAZHQP010000163.1:0-6639 GCA_964534735.1 uncultured Roseivirgaceae bacterium | reverse complement strand
AATTGGTAATGCTTTTCGCCATCGACCAGCCTAACTGTCTTGTATTCTTATCAAATGCCGGTGCGTATTTCTCAGCAATGATCTGACCGTCATAAATAACCAGAATTGCACGTGTTCTGCGATTCTTTTCTTCACCGGGCTCAGCGAAAGCTTCTTCAACCGTTTTGTTGAGCAGTTCATAGTTTAGTCCTTCAATCAGTGTATCACGTGTAAGGTTTCCCATTGGCCACGCAATGCTGTCCTGATTTGCTAAAGGTTTTGCAAGATTGAATTTTTGATTCCGGATTTCTTCTTCACTAATCTCATTGATCAGGGTACAGCCTAAGCCTTTGCGATAGATCGCCTTGTGTTCGGCAAATCCAAATACGGATGCAGTTGCAGTAGAATCTTCCGGATGAATTTCAAAGCTGCCCAGTGAAAGCGGGAACGCGCTGAGCTCATTATGGATTACATCTTCTGCCGGTCGGTTGGAAAGGTACACACACGAGCAAAGATTCTTGGCCCCATATCCCGTAAGGATCGGGAAGGCCTGAGAGGCATAATAAACTCCGTAGGAGAGAGCTCCCGTTAAAATAACAAGCAGCGAAAGGCCAATGATCTTCTTTCCAGTCATAGGTTTTTAATTTAATGTGAACTTACTAAAAAACTCCATGTCAGCCTGAGCCTGTCGAAGGCTACTGATCGAAGTCGAGGCTATGTCAAACTGAGCGGAGTCGAAGCCTTGGGTTCTTACCTTTATTGCGTTATCCTTGCATCCTATGCCTAAACGGATCGATCCAAAAGAGTTGAAAGACTTTCTCGATGAAAAAGTGCTGCAATACAATCAGCCCGGTTTTATCCAGGACGATCCCATCAGCATTCCGCATCTGTTTACAAAGAAACAAGACATTGAGATAGCCGGACTGTTTGCGGCAACCTTAGCCTGGGGCCAGCGCAAAACCATTATCCGTAAATGCCGCGAGCTTATGGCGATGATGGATAACGATCCGTATAATTTTGTCATAAACCATTCCGATAACGAACTCAAGCCGTTGCTCGAATTCAAACACAGAACATTCAATGCGACCGATACGCTTTACTTCATAGAATTCCTCAAATCTTTTTATCAAAAGCACAATTCTCTTGAAGATGCTTTTCTTGTCCCGGCAGATGAGCAAACAGTTGAAAACGGCCTGATTGGCTTTCACAATATCTTTTTCGGATTACCGGACTTTCCGGGTCGTACTAAAAAACACGTAGCAACACCTGCCCGAAAATCTACGTGCAAACGATTGGTGATGTACCTGCGCTGGATGGTGCGTCAGGATAAGAAAGGTGTTGATTTCGGAATCTGGAAAAATATCAAACCCTCGCAATTGCTTTGTCCGTGCGATCTGCATGTTGATCGCGTGGCCCGCAAGCTTAAGCTCATCAAACGCAAGCAGACCGATTGGCAAACGGCAATTGAGCTTACCGAACAATTAAGAAAGTTTGATCTGAAAGATCCAGTGAAGTACGACTTCGCATTGTTTGGATTGGGAATAGAGGGATTCATGAAAATAAAATGAAGATGGAAAACGATTTGCAAGTAATTGCCATACAACTGTTCGGATACATACATAACAAAAAGTTAATTAACCGCTGACGGAATTTTCTTTTTTTCGAAACGCTGCACCTTTAAATTCGAACCTTTATTTAAGAATCACTCGTGCAGGCATGAAAACATTGTTCTCGATTTTACTTTTTGTTCTCTCATTTACATTTGTACTCGCTCAGGAATCCGAAACTCCGGCTAACTCATCCGGCAATCATAAATACTTCATTTCTACAAACTCAGGCATACTGAAAACTCCTGTTGGGATCAGAATTGGACTTATTGACCGTATGGGCGGTTATATCGGGATGCGCTTTGGTAAAGGATATAAGTATGAAGATGATCTTTTCAACAGACTTGAAGCTGTTGAAGCAACCTTGTTTTCAGCGGGTGCAGGTTTAATTTTCCCAATCACTACGCGTAATACGTTTAAAGTTCACACGAACGTAGGATTAGGACTTGGCAAATGGTTCGACCGTCCATCACAAAGTGGTCAAACAATAGGTGTGGAGCTCGAAGGAGGGCTAATGCTTTCGTACCGGAAACTATTGGTAAACTTCGGAGGTGTTCTACTAACGGGTGATGGCAATTCTCCAAAAGGAGATATGACGGTAGGGATCGGACTTATATTCTAGTTCTTAATACGCTTCAGCTCACCATTCTTCACTGACCAAAACTCGTCCGGTTTGGCAGGAGGATTCTGTTTCAGATTATAAACCGGAACCCCGGTTAGGCTTGCCGGATAAATGTATGCCCGGATAGCCTTTCCTTTAACGTCAAAGGTTAATGGTTTATTTGGTTCACATTGCTCAGGAATAAAAGATTCACTGATCAATATATATACAGAGTTTGTTCCATAGGCAAAGGCATTTCCGTCCTGATCGATGCAAAGCGCTGTTTTTTCATCAACCCCGATCCCTTTAGCCTGCTCGATACCGAAATCCTTGATCATTCGCGCCATGAAGGTAACGTGACGTCCTTCGCGCTCACGTTTTGAGTAATGTTGATCGGAAATGGTGCTTGTAAGATAGGGCGCATCAATAAAACTTTTGCAAACACTTACGGTTGTATCATACGGATTAGCCAAAACATCTTTCGAATAGGCTGAGCCATGGCTTGCATCGAAAATAATTCCACTTAAAACTGCACACCCTGCGCTCGTTCCCCCTATCGGGATCTTCTTTTCTTCAATCAGGTATTTAATCGCCTTAGATACTTCCGTATCTTTCCAGTATTTCACATAATTCCACTGATCGCCACCGGCAATAAAAAGCATTTCTGCTTGCCGGATCCGGTTCCCGACCGATTCTTTTAAAGCTTTATCGCGATTGTCTATCAGTAGGGTCTCAACCGAATTAACTTTCCCAAGCCCGTAGATATAGTCATTATATCCCGTTGAGCCGGATGCCCGGATAATCACAACGTCTCCGCCTTTAGCCCGGTTAATCATCCACTGAAGCGCTTGGTCAACATCGGTGCTGCCGCCCATGAGCACAATTCCAAGTTCTGTCGGCACCGTTACATCGGCTGCATCTCCTGTTATCCCGATTCCCTCATACGCGATGGGTTGAATATCTTGTGCTGCCCCGTATATCGACAGGAAGCAGGCAAAAGGCAGAAGGAGATTTTTCATTGAATTAATAATGAGTCACGTTCAAGAAATAAGCTGACCACCAGTAAGAGAAGCAAAAGTACAGCAACGGCAATGTGAACTGCTATGCTTGCCGGCTTTTTTAGCAACACAGTAATCAGCAGGGCAAGCACAATAAACTGAACCAGCTGATCAAAAAAACCAAGGTCTGTCAGAATAACGTTTTGCAAAACAGACAGAACCACAAGAATTATCGCGCAGCCAACAAGCTTCCGATATGTGGTGAAGTAAAACTCTTTCATGTCCCGGTTATGACTTTGCCACGAATCCGGGAAGAGCAGGTTTGCCAGAATGTAAAGCAGGATCGGGTAGAGGATAATGAATAAGAATGTCGGCAGCTTCCATGCGACCATGGATTTGAGCTGGTAAGTGATCCACCATTCGTGAATGTGAAGCACAAACACCAACAGAATCCAGATCAGGTAGGGTAAAAACAGCTTGATAGGTTTCTCTTCACGGATCAGTTGGGCAATTCCGGTAAGCACAAGTGTAATTCCCAACCCGATGATGATTGAGACCAATACGATCACATATTCAAAAGGGCTCATATTCGAGATTTTTACGCACTATTTAAACTCATTCTAAATTGCAATAATGGGTCTAACTCCCATCATTACTAACTCACTTACATGTTGTTACGAAAGTCCCAAAACCCTTGAAATAATTATGCCCTGCCATGAAATAAATTTGAAATAACCGCTCCTGATAGTAGATTTGTGCCACTTGAAGTAAACCGGACACTACACCTATCATGATAAAACATTTCACTTCATCCTTCAGCAAGTTTTTATCAGTTGTCATCCTACTTTCCACAATAAGTCTTACGGGCCGGACACAGGGTATACCTGAAGATGCCGCTTCTATTAAAGTTGGCGAAGGACTTTTCAACAGCAACTGTAAATCCTGCCACAAAATTCACGCTGAGTCTGTTGGTCCGGCACTTGCCAATGTGTATGATCGTGCACCTTCTGTTGACTGGATCAAGGCATGGATAAAAAACTCAGCGAAAGTTGTTGCAAGTGGTGATGAATATGGTGTAGCGATTTTCGAAAAGTATAAGAAAAGCCAGATGACCGCCTTTACCGGCACGTTGGATGATACACAAATCCTGAACATCTTGGCCTATATTAAAGCTGAGACTGCGAACGTTCCAGGGGCAGGCACGGATCCAACCCCGAATCCGGCCCAAAATGCAGCAGAATCAGGTATTTCATCAGGTTATTTGAATGTCATCCTGATCGGGATGGTTCTCATTCTTATATTATTAGTAGTAATTCTCGGTTTCCTGATTTCTTCTCTGAAGCGTTTCCTCGATCAGAAAGGACTGAGTGAAGAGGATAAAGAAATTGTCCATTCTCCAATCACGGTATCAACCATTAGCCGCAGCCGTGGATTTATCTTTATCGTAACATTTTTAGTAGCCGCCTTAGGTTTCAAAGCCGTAATCAACGGATTGTATTCAGTTGGTATTCAGCAAGGCTACGCACCGAAGCAGCCGATCGCGTTCTCGCACAAGCTTCACGCAGGCGATTATGAGATCGACTGTAAGTATTGCCATACCGGTGTAATGAAAGGCAAAAGCGCAACTATTCCTTCTGTGAACATCTGCATGAACTGTCACCGCGCAGTAAAAACAGAATCACCACAGATTCAAAAAATCTGGGCTGCTGCTGACTGGAATGCAGAAACATTAACATTTGGCCCTAACCAAAAGCCAATTGAGTGGGTTCGGGTGCACAATCTTCCGGATCTCGCTTATTTCAACCACGCACAGCACGTGAACGTAGCCGGAGTTGTTTGCCAGACCTGCCACGGGCCGATCGAAACAATGGATGTAGTACGTCAGTATTCATTACTAACCATGGGCTGGTGTATCGACTGTCACCGCAAAACGGACATCAACACAAAAGGTAATGCGTACTACGACAATTTGGTAGAACTGCATAGTAAGTCTGGAAAAACAATGAAAGTTGAAGACAATGGCGGACTTGAGTGCGCTAAGTGTCACTATTAATAGATAGAGCAATACGAATTACGAATTAAGAATAACGAACGGTTCATTACACAATGGAAGAATCTAAGAAGATATATTGGAAAGGTCTCGAGCAACTAACCAATGACTCTGAGTTTGTAAAGAATGCAAACAATGAGTTCGGTCAGGCTCCGGAAGAAGATCTCGGTCACACCCGCAGAGACTTTTTGAAAATGATGGGCTTTGGAATGTCAGCGGTAGCATTGGCTGCCTGCGAAGCGCCAATCCGCAAAGCTCTTCCGTATGTAAATAAGCCGGTAGATGTTGATGCCAGCATCGCCAATTACTACGCGTCAACGTATACAAATGGCGGTGACTATTGCAGCATCGTAGTAAAAGTTCGTGAAGGCCGTCCGATCAAAGTTGACGGAAATACATTATCAAGCATTACAAAAGGCGGAACTTCAGCCCAGGTTGAAGCTTCTGTTCTTTCTTTATACGACAACGCCCGCTTACGCGGACCAAAGGCTGGAACAACTAAAACCAGTTGGGAAGAGCTTGACAAACAGATTATTGAAAAGCTTACCGGACTTTCCGTTAGCGGAGGAAAGATTGTGATTGTCAGCAACACAATACTGAGCCCGAGCACGAAAGCAACCATCGAAAAATTTAAAGCGAAATACCCTACCGCGCAGCATGTTGTGTACGATCAGGTATCCGCTTACGGTACATGGAAAGCAAATGAAGAATCATTCGGCACAGGAATGATCCCTTCGTACGATTACAGCAAAGCAAATGTGATCGTGAGTATTGCTTCTGATTTCCTTACTTCCGGTACATCACCGATTGAAGCCACCAAGCAGTATGCAATGGGTCGCGAAGTAGGCGAAGAGAAAAAAGAAATGTCGCGCCATTATCAGTTTGAAACACTTCTTTCACTGACGGGTGCAAATGCAGATTACAGATCACAAATCAAACCTTCGGAAGAAGGCGCAGTTGCAGCTCAATTATACAACCTCATCGCTGCGAAAGCAGGCAAAGCTGCAGTAGGCGGAGGCGTTGATAAGAACTACCTCAAACAGGCTGCGGATGATCTTTGGGCAAGCAGAGGCAAAGCCCTTGTTGTTGCCGGATCAAATGATAAGGCCATTCAGGTAATTGTTAACGGCATCAACGATATGCTTGGAAGCTATGGCTCTACTATCATTGGTGTGCCAGTAAACTTCCGTCAAGGTAACGATGAAGCAATGGCAAGCTTTATAAAAGAAGCTGCAGCCGGAAGCATAGGTGCGGTTATCTTCTATAACTGTAACCCGGTTTATGATCATCCGATGGGCGCAAGCTTGGCCGAAGGTCTGAAGAAGGCAACGGTTACAATCTCTACTTCATATAAGGAAGATGAAACAGCAGCCGTAACTCAATTTATCGCTCCTGATCATCACT
>CAZHQP010000162.1:0-6698 GCA_964534735.1 uncultured Roseivirgaceae bacterium | reverse complement strand
ACGGGAAACATCAATGTTATCAATATGGGCGGTGCAGCGGGCATTACCTTCAACGTTCCCATACTAATAGAAGTTGACGGGTGAGTGTTAGTCAGGTTAACTGTTACCGTACCTGTATATGTTGCCTGCCCACCGCCTTGAAGAATGCGATGATTGCTCTGCAAGGTTCCAGCGCAGTTGATTGTTACATTTCCGCCAAATGAAACATTTGAACCGGTGTTATCGGCAATCAGGAAAGACCAACTGTCTGTTCCGCCAGTTTTATTTGTGTTTAGTGTAAGATCGTTCGCGAATGTTGTTGTTTGTCCGTTATGGTTATGGGCTATGTAAAACCGGTAATTCCCGTTATTATTAAATGTTGTTACATTATTAAACTGATCGCGATTCGTATTGCCAAGCAAGACAAATCCATCGCCCAGATTGGTGATGGTTGTTACACCGTTAAAAATATTTCCACCTGCACTGAAGTCTCCGTTGGCATCTGTTTTGTTAACATTAACGATTCCGTTGAAGATTGATCCGTTAAATAAAAGTCTTCCGGAAGATCCGGTTACATTAACCGAGATCAACGTTCCGTTAAACGTAGTTGTATTCGGAGTATTAAGAATTATTCCGGCACTTATTCCTGAATTGGTTACTGAGCCGGTTGTGAATAAATTCGTTCCGGTTGTTGTCAGGTTATTACCTTGGAGATTGATTGTTGCAACATATCCGTTTACGGTAATCCCGCCAACAGTGGGAGCGATATCGAGCAAACAGTTTCCGGCACCGTTAGCATTGAAAATTGCAACTTCAGTTGCACCGGGTACGGAAGCCCCTCCGACTCCGCCATTTGTTAACGACCAGTTGGCCGTGTTGTTCCAGTTTGAAGCTGCTCCGGCAACCCAGAAACGATTCTGAGCTGAGACTCCAATGAAGCCTGAAAGGAGGCTGATCACTACAACCCATGCGTACTTTTTCATAGATGACTGAATAGAGGATAACCAACTGTTTTATAATACGTTAGACAATGACGTAACCACAAAAATATAAACTTTTAATCGTTAAGTCCCTGTATCATCAGTATTAATTGTCCTTAAGTTTGGTAGGCGCCATCCCTGCCTTTTCTAAATTGCCGAAAGTTGAAAAAGAAGACAAAAATGCCTTTTGCGATCCGGGTTATTCGGGCCATTTTTCCATGGCTGGAAACACGTATGCCTGCAATCGCTAACCGGTTATTTGCACACCTGTTTTTTACCCCCATCGGATACCCCACACCTGAGAAAGAAGAGAAGGCTGAAACATTTGCAGAAAAGTTTAGAATTCAGGTTGATGGTAAGCACATCCAATGCTACCGGTGGGGAAGGGCATCAAAAACTATTCTGGTGGTTCATGGATGGGCTGGAAGGGCTACACAATTCAGGCGTTTTGTTAAACCGTTTTTAAAGGAGGGCTATCAGATAATCGGTTTTGACGGGCCCGCGCACGGTAAATCTGACGGAAAAAGCACGGATGTTATTGAGTTTAAGAATACGATAATAGCCCTGGCAACCCGACATGGAAATATTGCCGGAATCCTGGCGCACTCATTTGGGGGGGATTGCTTCACTTTACGCAGTTGCGGAAGGATTACACATTAATGCACTTGTGAACATAGCAAGCCCGACACTGTCAGGTGAGATCATTAACACCTATTTGAAAGCTTTGGGCGGTTCATCCAGAACGGGTGAAGAATTCAGAAAATTTGTGTTTCAAAAATACGGCAGACCTTTCGAAGATTACTCCTCTCTTACGTTTATCAGGCGGGTACCGAAAGATTTTAACCTGTTGCTTGTTCATGATGAAAATGACCATGAGGTAAGCATGCAGCATCCGGAAGAGCTCATGAAAAACTTCCCGCGGGCAAAGCTCTTAAAAACCACCGGCCTGGGCCACACGCGAATACTCCGCGATGAAAATGTGATCCGGGAGGTTGTAACATTTATCAGGGCTCACTCGTCAGATTCCTGAAATTTGGAGGTTTTGGAAAATGAATTCCGGGTAAATCTGTAATTTAAAGCCTTTCTAAAGGACTAATTCACCGGAATCTCCCGTTTAGTTAAATGTTTGGCCGCTTATTGAAACTTAAATTGTAAAGACCAGTATACGGTATAACATTCAACTTTTCAGGACAACCCCGCATCTTAGACCCATACTTAATTCAGCATACATGAATATTATCGAGACACACAACATTTCCAGGAGCTACATCATGGGTAACACCGAAGTAAGAGCACTTCAGTCCGTATCCATTACCATTAAAAAAGGTGAATATGTGGCGTTTATGGGTCCATCGGGTTCCGGGAAATCAACCCTGATGAATATTGTTGGTTGCCTTGATACACCAAGCTCCGGTACGTACTCTCTCAACAACCAACTCGTAAGTGAGATGACGGAAAACGAACTGGCTGAAGTCCGGAATAAAGAAATCGGATTCGTGTTCCAGACTTTTAATCTCTTGCCTAGAGCTTCAGCGTTGGAAAATGTGGCGCTTCCGCTGATCTATGCGGGTTACGGAAAAGCAGAACGGGAAGAAATTGCTATGGCTGCACTCGAGAGTGTTAGCCTTGGCGATCGCTATCACCACCGACCCAATGAATTATCCGGTGGTCAGCGCCAGCGGGTTGCTATTGCACGTGCACTGGTTAACAATCCATCTATTATTCTGGCCGATGAGCCAACGGGTAACCTGGATACAAAAACATCATACGACATTATGAACCTGTTCCAGGAATTACATGATAAAGGCAACACCATCATTATGGTAACGCACGAAGACGACATTGCGCATTATGCGCATCGCATTGTTCGCTTGCGTGACGGGCTGGTGGAGTGGGACAGAGTAAACGAAAATGTTTCCCGCGCACAGGCAGTTGCTGCGCATTAATCGCTTCCATTTTAGTGATCAAATTCTTTACCTTTAAAGAATGAAGATCTACACAAAAACCGGTGATAAAGGTATAACTGCGTTATTTGGCGGTAAGCGTGTGTCTAAAGCGGATCTTCGTATTGAAACTTACGGCACTGTGGATGAACTCAACTCATATGTTGGTCTTGTCCGCGATCAGCCGATAAATCAAAATCGTAAAACGATACTCATAGAAATCCAGGATCGGTTATTTACGATCGGATCAATTCTTGCCACAGAACCAGGCAATACAAAAGTTAAGATTCCCTCACTTTCGCAGGATGACGTAACGCTTCTCGAAAAAGAGATTGATGCGATGGATGCACAGCTTCCACCAATGAAATCATTTGTCCTCCCGGGCGGCCATCAGTCGGTATCATTTTGTCATGTCGCCCGCACGGTTTGCCGCAGGGCTGAGCGTCTTGTCATCGCGCTTGATGCAACTGAAAAAACCGATGCGCTTGTGGTTCAATATCTAAACCGCTTATCGGATTATCTTTTTATGCTTTCCCGTAAAATGTCGGCTGAGCTTAATGCCGAAGAAACGCCTTGGAAGCCCAGAATGTAGGTTTTTGAGAGAATGCAAGATTCCTAACAATCGTTAGTCTGCGAGTAAAAATCATTCTATCTTGCTGCCATAATTTTAATCCATGGTAGCAACAGAGAGTATAAGCATAGAGCGGATAAAACATTCACGGATCAGCCAGGTAGATTTTTCTGATCTGCCGTTTGGCAAGATTTATACGGATCATATGTTTATGGCCGATTACCGCGATGGAGAATGGAAGAATTTCAGAATTGTTCCGTATGGACATATCTCAGTAAGCCCTGCAACACCCGCACTTCATTATGGTCAATCCATTTTTGAAGGAATGAAAGCCATGAAATCACCTTCGGGTGAAGTACTTGTGTTTCGCGCAGCCGATAACTGGATGCGGTTGAATATTTCAGGTGAGCGCATGTGCATGCCGCATATTCCGGAAGAGCTTTTCATGGAAGGCTTAAGTACATTGATATCGCTGGATCAAAGCTGGGTTCCAAAAGCAGAAGGTTCATCACTGTATATTCGCCCGTTCTTGTTTTCGGCTGATGAGTACATTGGTATCCGGCCATCACAGGATTTTACGTTCATGATCATCCTTTCACCGGTTGGCCCGTATTACTCAACACCCGTAAAAGTAAAGATCGAAATGCATTACACGCGCGCTACTGAAGGCGGAACAGGCTATGCCAAAGCAGGGGGCAATTATGGCGGAGCAATTTACCCGGCCAAGCTTGCGCAAGACCAGGGTTATCACCAGCTTTTATGGACCGATGGCAAAACACATCAGTATATTGAAGAATCTGGAACAATGAACGTGATGTTTGTAATCAACGATACACTTGTTACCCCCGCATTGAGTGACTCTATATTAGCTGGTATTACACGCGACAGCGTATTGAAGCTTGCGAAGCAATGGGGGATGAACGTTGAGGAGCGAAAGGTATCTGTAAAGGAAATTATCGAAGCTGTGCAGAACGGTCAACTTAAAGAAGCTTTTGGTGCCGGTACTGCGGCAACCATTGCGCACATCGAGTTGATCGGATTTGAAGATAAAGATTATTACCTTCCGCCTGTTGCAGAACGCAAGTTCTCCAACCGTGTGTATGATGAGCTTGAAAGTATTAAACGCGGCAACCGGCCCGATCCGTTCGGATGGATAACAAAAATGTAATCATTGTTTTATTTTTTTTGGTGATGAGCGTTTGTGCTTCGGCACAGCAACGGCAGCTTGTTGTTCTCAAAAGCCAAACGGTGCTGGCACGCTATCAGGTAGGAGATGTGCTTCATTTTGCCCGACCAGGCGAAAAAATTCAGCTTCAGAAAATCATGGACCTGAACGATACACTTATCATGATGAACCTGGATTCGATAACCTATTATCGTATTGATAAGCTTGATATCCGTGGAAGAAAATCCAGCACATTCGGGCAACGGCTTGGTGCGTATATGATGGCAGCCGGCATTCTTTTGCCTGCCGCTGAATTGATCAATACGGGTATTGTTCAAAAAGAAGAGGCTTCGATCGATAAAGGTGTTGGCATAACGTCCGGAGCATTGTTAGTTGGTGGTGCAGCCTTAGTGTTCATTAAGAAGCCATACTTTAAGCCCGGGCGTAAGCACAGAATATTAATTGTTAAAAAAGGCTCTCCTTTCTATGAAGGGAATCGTGTTTATAATACCTCACCGTATCTTCAGAATTAAGCTTCAGCTGGTAAGCAGTAATTGAGTAAGTTTGTGGCAATGAACATTTTCACAACACCCAGCAAAATCATCATTACCTGTAACAAACGCCTTGTTCCATGGCTTAAACTGGAGGTGGAAGAATTGGGCTTTACTATTGTGGATGAATTCACAACGGGCGTTGAGCTGAAAGGAACTGTAAATGATTGCATCAAGCTGAATCTGAATTTGCGCTGTGCAAGCCAGGTACTTTACTCGTTGTATGAATTCCGGTGCAATGGTCCGGATGAGCTGTATAAAAAGCTGATGACCTATCCGTGGGAGAAAATCATTTCGAATGATGAATATTTTTCGGTAACAAGTCATGTCGATCACCCGAGCGTGAACAACACCATGTTCACCAATGTGAAAGTGAAAGATGCGATTGCCGATAAGATCAGAAGAGAGACTGCCAGACGTCCGGATTCAGGTTCAGCCATGGACGGAGCGGTGATCAATTTATACTGGTGGGAACTTGATGCCGAAGTTTTCCTGGATACTTCCGGTGAAACGTTATCGAAACATGGGTACCGGAAAGTGCCGGGTAAAGCACCGATGCTCGAAGCACTTGCCTCTGCAACAATTATTGCTTCAAAATGGGATCGTAAATCACCGTTTGTTAACCCGATGTGCGGATCAGGAACCGTAGCGATTGAAGCTGCCTTGATGGCAACAAACCGCAGACCGGGATTGCTGCGTAAAAATTATTCGTTCATGCACGTGATCGGGTATGATGCGGAGGAATATAATGCTCAGATGGAATTACTGCAGCGTAAAATCAAAGAAGTTCCGGATCTTGAAATTATTGCAACCGACATCAGCGATGATGCGATTAATATTTCGAAGATCAATGCAGGCATTGCCGGAGTTGAATCGATGATCAAATTTGACGTATGCGACTTCGAAGAAACTGAAGTTCCCGCAGGAGCAGGTGCTGTATACTTCAATCCGGAATACGGTGAACGCTTAGGCGAACTTTCGGAGCTTGAAGTTACCTATAAGCGCATTGGCGATTTTATGAAAAAAAAATGCCAGGGCTACATGGGATATATTTTCACCGGGAATCTTGATCTTGCCAAGAAGATTGGACTTCGGGCAAGCAGACGCTATGAATTCTATACGGCCAAAATTGATTGCCGGTTGTTAGAATATGAGTTGTATGCGGGTAAGAAAGAGTAATTATAGCCTACATCGATTCAAAAGTGGAAAATATCACCGGAACCAAAATCAGGAATTGAGTTATTAACGATTACTGCTCCGAGTATGACGAGGGCAAGAATAACGATAACAACTAATCCCACTTTTGATCCCTTATCTTTTTTATCTTTTAGATTTTCCCCGGCTTTCTTGTTTACAGCATTAAACGGAGGATTATCTGATGTATAAGCCTGTTTTATTCTTCTTGTCAACTTGTTCGTTTGATTCTTCGCTGCAGGTAATGAATTCCTTGAGTCAGAAAATTCAGTTTCATTTGTGACTAGTGCTGAATCACTCAAGCTTATTTCTTCA
>CAZHQP010000161.1:3690-6751 GCA_964534735.1 uncultured Roseivirgaceae bacterium | reverse complement strand
ATTCTCCTTCTTTAATCAGCTTAACAAAATTCGCGCGATGAAGTGGTGTTTCATCATAGAGCTTCAGCTTCATCGTACCATACGAAGTTTCAATGATTACTTCATTCTCAGGGTTCTCCGCTCCGTATTTTGCCAGCACTTCGGCAACATTTTGTTGTGTAATTACAGGGCCTTTTTCTTTACACGCGCTAATCAGCAATGCTATCGCGAACACAATCACATACTTCTTCATACTTAATAAATCTCAAGGTTTGAAATAACCGGGCAGGCTTTGGCATCGCTGATCGTGATGCGAATAGCGTTCGTTTCAATCGAAGCTATCGGAAGAATCCGTTTATAGCCAATGGTTGTGCCTTCTCTTACTGATCGCCATTCGCCATTAATCTTAGCTTCAATCTTAAATGCTTTAACGCGTTGCCCAAGCTTAATATATTCCTGCAGCACCACATAGTTAATGATTTGGATCTTATCCCATTCAAGCTTCAGCGTCCCGTTTTTTTCAGTGTCGTTAACGGTCCAATATGTTTCAGAATCACGATCGTTAACCTTTTCAGCAGCGAATCGATCGGATTTTCCACGCCAGGACGTGGAACTTGCTTTGGCAGCGGGAGCGAAGTTTGTTTTAAACTTTTGGTCGAGCAATGCACGAAAACCTTTCAGAGCCTCCACATCATTTTCATGAAGCAATCCGCGCCTGTCGGGCGGAACATTTAACAACAGTGTTGAGCCGCGGCCAACCGATGTTAAATAGATCTCAAATAATTTTTCGGGTGACTTAACCAATGAATCTTCCTTACTGTGATAAAACCAGCCCGGCCGGATAGAAACATCTACTTCGGCAGGAATCCAGTGCGTACCATTTTCCGATCCGGTATTTAATAAATTTTCAATGCCCGCCTTGCCGGCAAACAACGTATCCGGTGAAATCGTGTTCCAGTTTGTTTTACCGGCAATGCCACGCTCATTCCCAACCCAACGCACACCCGGACCGGCATCGCTGAAGAATATTACTTCAGGCTCAAGCTCCCGAACACTGTCCAGCGTAACGGGCCAGTTGTAGTACGTTGCCCCGTTTATTTTACGTTGCTCACGCTTGCCACCGTAAAAGCCATCGCCCCCGTTGGCACCATCAAACCACATCTCGAAAACAGGTCCATACCCTGTAAATAATTCTTTCAGCTGGTTGCGATAGTAGGTTATGTATTCAGGCGATCCATACCCTGCATGGTTACGGTCCCATGGAGAAACATAAACACCAAACTTCAATCCGTGACGCTTACAGGCTTCGGCTACTTCCTTCACTACATCTTTTTTAAACGGACTGTTCTTTACCGAGTGTTCCGTAAACCTGGAGGGCCACAGGCAAAAGCCGTCATGATGTTTACATGTTAAGATCACACCCTTAAAGCCGGCTTCCTTAAATGTTTTTATCCATTGATCGGCATCAAAGGCAGTCGGGTTGAAGATCGCTGGACTTTCATCACCATAGCCCCACTCTTTATCGGTAAACGTATTTGTGGTAAAGTGCACAAATGCATTGAGCTCCATTTCATGCCAGGCAAGCTGAGCTTCTGTGGGCACCGGACCAACAGGCAGCGGTGGCGCTGTTTCTTTTGAGCACGATAACAGAACCGAAGCCAGAAATATAAATACAGTGACTTTTCGAATCATACAATTCTAAAAGTACCTTTTTTTATACATTTCTGTGAAGCAAACAGAGGCAATGCAGCCACTGCGAATGACTACCGGATAAACATTCCCGTGATCATAACCGATCGTGTTTCATCCGTAACCATCACAACCTGCCCGTCAATGGCATAAAAGGCCTGATATGTTTCATCTTTGAGAACATGGCCGGCCGTAAAAACATGACCATCCACAACCATTACGCCCACCGGGTACGATTCCATTCCTTCTTCAAATAAGGATGTCCCTGTTCCATTCTTCCAGATTTTTGCGCCAAAGCCCAGGCCGGCAGGAAATGCTTCCGATCCGCTGATGTACACATCGTCTCCATCAATCGCCAGGCCACTGGCCATAGCAAACACATCTTCTGTAATCGGTACTGGTACTCCGTTTTTAATGTAGGTTATCGGCACCATATTATTAACCTGAGTTGCATCTGACGATACCATGTGCACATCCGAGCCCTTGATCTGAATGTCGCGAATGTAGTGACCTTCCAGGCCCTGCGTGAAGTCATTGTTTTTCCAGTAACCGCTGTACTCTGCTTCACTGTCTGCTACAAATCCTCCCATGTAAACATCCGAGCCTGATACAGCAAGTGCAAACACATTACCGCGCACATTATCATCCTGATCGGGTGTTGCCAGTCGGATTAAAAGGTGTGTCATAATATGAGCCTGCTACATACACATCACCATTGCTTACTACCAGCTCGGAGATATCCTGGATATTTTCTGAATCTCCAATTTTTGTAAATTCCGTATTCTTCCAGTAACCCATGTCAGAGAATGTCTGACCCGCTGCCGGAAATTTATAACCGGGTACATATACATCATTCCCTGAAACCGTAAGGCCGGTTGGATTTGCATTTGTTGAACCGGGCAATTCGGATTCAACACCATTCTTCCAGACTTTAACAACCGGTGGAAGAGCTGCATCAGTTTGAGTGCCTACCATAAAAATTTCGAAATAGCGAAAATTCGGCCCGACAAGCGTTCCTCCATTCACCGTAAGCGAAACCGGTCCGGATGATGCGCCAGCCGGAACTTTGACCACCAGCTTTGTTGCCGTGGCGCTAAGCACTTCAGCATCAACACCGTTAAATCTTACTCCATTCAAATTCTTTACAGGATTAAAATTTGAGCCGTTTATCGTCACCTCCATATTAAAAGACCCCGCTGCCGGCACCATGCTGGTGATTAGCGGTGATGTCGCATTGGTTACCCATACCGCATACACTACGGTTGATCCATTCTCTGCGGTTACGGTATACGTAACAGGCGCAGTGAAATCATTTGGTACTTCGCTATCCGGAGTAACACTTGCACCTGCCGAAAGCTCAAGCGTTGGGATCAATTCTTCCCGATTAATGTCG
>CAZHQP010000161.1:0-3680 GCA_964534735.1 uncultured Roseivirgaceae bacterium | reverse complement strand
AAGGAAGCTGAAGCGTTATTGTCTTTGTCGTTTCATTGATGGTTGCTGCCATATCAGCCGGCAAGGCTGCATTAAGCGCCTTGGTAAATTTAAACGAGCGGATTTTCTTTCCCGCGCTGCTCGATTCATCGTCTGAACAGGAAATCAGTACCGTTACACATATCAACGTCAGGACAATTGAGCGGAGATTCACATGAAATAAATGCATGACAGAACAGGGTTTTGTAATATGCAAAGGTAAAAATGTTTAAGAATCCGAACGAGTGATCACTCTTTGTAAAACGAGCCGGCAGGATAAAAAGTGTACCCGATTTAACTTAACAGTTATGGCAGATCATCACCGCGGTTCACCATAAACATGGCGGTTGGTACAAAGCGTTTGAACAGCTCATCCTTCAGCTTGTTATCAATTGTCAGCGTGCTGATGGCTTTGTTCATGCATTCGAGCCAGGCAACGGCATCCTCCGCCTGTATCGGATGCGGCAAATGCCGGGCACGCAACTGCGGATGACCGTATTGCTGTGAATATAAAGCCGGGCCGCCCAGAAATTGAGTAAGGAACAAGCGTTGCTTTTCCTTGATTACGCTCTTATCCGTTTTAAATAAATGGCTGATCTGCGGATGCACAAAAACAAGATCATAAAAGCGATCCACCAGAAGTGTGATGTTTGCTTCACCGAGCTGTTCAAAAAGTGCAGACTGCATGCAGCCAAAGATAATGCGGAGAATTATTTTTCCAGCAAGCTCATCTTAATATAGCCGAGGTTGATCGGATCTTCCGGTGCGCCTTCAGCAGGATGCAGCTCAATGCGGTACTTTGCTTTTAGCTCAGGTGTGAGGATATCATCAATTTCGTAGAGATCATCAACATCCACACCATACTTATCATCAATGTGCGATGATGCAGCTTTGCCAAAGCCATGGTTCTTGTAGAAGAAAGTTTTTTTGGCTTCCTGAAACGCCTGGGCACGATCATTCTTTATGGTGAGCAAAACATAATGCTGCTCTTCAAACTTGTTTTCCTGGTAGCCACCCAGGTTAATGAAGAATAATTTTTTCTTTACGGCTTCGCTGCTTTCCGGCTGATCTTTCGGAACCACAACAACCTTATAGCCATCCACCACCGTTACTTCACGCCAGGCATCAATGTGAATGCGCTCCGGCTCAGGCCAGAATGCTTTCATATCTGACGCGAGCGATTTTAATGAGGTACCGATCCCAAAAAAAATATCGTGCTGCTCGATGTGGCGGCCCGGAGGCGTTGCTCCGAGCATGATCATAAATAATTTGGGTGAAGATACAGCGCTCACAGTTTTAGATTTTTAATACAAGATATTGAATCTTTACGGAGTTCCGTGCTGTTGATCGATTGTGATTGTATCCTTTTTATCGATTGTCTTATTCCTTAAACTTACCCGCATACCCGCTATCGGCAAGAAATTTCTCCGCATCCTTTATGGTGAGAATATCACGAATAGCTTTCTGCTTATCCGGCATCCTGTCGTAGTATGCCTTGCTGATCTGGTAGCCCATCCAGTAGCCAAGATCATTCGGCCTGCCGGGAGCGGAGCTATACAGCCAGCCATCGTAATCTTCGCTGAGCATCTTTTCCTTAAACTCCAGCCACAGCTCTTTCTCCTTGAGGTTAGCAAAATCGTGCACGTGCCCGTTAATGTGCTTGCCCGAGATCAGCTCCGCGATAAGGTCGGCACTTCCTTCTTTCAGGGAAGCCTGCAGCAGCGATCCGCCATCGTATGATTGCTGAAAATGAATAAGCTCATGCGCAACTATGTGCGGCACTTCCTCTACCGGCTTAAGAACGGTAAGCAGCCAGTCGTTCAGCTCGCCTTTCGGAGTTTCAGCCGTCATGCCATACATCTCTGCCCCGATGATCAGCCCGTCATCAGACGATGTTCCGCCTGAGCTCATCCCACCGATCACAAAATAAACGGGCGGGAAGATTGCTTCCGGGTAAAGGTCTTTCAGCTTTACCAGGCTGTTAATGATTTCGGTTTTCATGTTCGCGATCTTGTCGGTGCTCGGTTTGATGGAGCTGTAATAGTTAACTCTGCCCTTAACGCGACTTGCGAGATTCTCTGCGCTTTTAATCCGGCCCGGAATAAAGCCCTTAACTCCCTTTGAGCCCTTGTCGAGATACAGCTTTTGAAAAACTTCGGGGTTAAAATCCGGCTTCGCTTGCTCAAACGCAATCCAGAAATTATCGAGGTCGGAGGTAATAATTTCTGTTTTACGCGGATCATGATTTTGTGCCGCGCACGCAACGGTGAGCATGAACGCAGCAAGCAACAGGTAGAGTTTCATCGGGCAGGGGTTTAAGATAAAGACGGGCACGCCTGAGAAAAGTTGCAGCCCTACGCCTTCACCGGCCCGAGCTTTTCAATGGCAGCAATTTCCTGCAACCGTGCAAAGCTTTTTGCAAGCGTGTCGCCATCAATCTGCTTCAGCTCCTGCTCAAGCGCACCGTTTTTAATCCGGATGCGTTCGTTGGTATGATATTTTTCGCTGATTGAATAGACAGTTGAAAATCCGGCTCCTGAACATTGCAGGTAGGTGAAATAGCGCGGGCCGTCAACCTCAAACCAAGCGTAAATTCCTGCGGGATAACCATTAATAAATCCGGTTATCGCATCGTCACTTTTAGTAAAGCCTGAGTCGAGCAGGGCTTTGATCTGCGGCAATGCATAAAACTCTTCGGCCTGCTTCATTCGTTTCTTTTGCTGACGTGAAGCCCAGAAGCCAATTAGCGCAAAACCAGCGATAACTATTGCAATGAGAATATAGAGCCACATACGGATTCGCCAGTTATTCCTCGAACTGTTGCTGCCAGGTTTTTGCAGATTCTCTTCCGCTTAATGAAAATGCTCTTCGAAACACCAACGTTTCGATGAGCGGCTTCGAAGACTGATCTCCCTTTATGCTTTGCTTAATAAAATCGGAATACCCGGAAAGCTTGTTGGTTTCCGTAAGCGTAACGAGATCAAAGCTTTGCGGAATGCCCGTGAGCTGCGGATAATCCGCTATTATTTCTCCTGGTAAAATCGGGATAGCAAAATTCTTTTCTGCTGCATCATTCATGTACACGCGCCAGCTTAGGTGGTGTGTTAATCCCCCATCTTCCCATGATTCCGAGCTTTGCAGCGTGAGGTAGTCATATGCTCCGCTTGTGCTGATCGAGACCTGCTGCACTCCGGATTCCAGCGAATTAATTGTTGCAGAAAGTGTTTTCATAGCCGTTGGGATTTCTCCAATGGTATAATACGCGCGGTAATCATTCCCATCGTACAGCACAATGTTTGTGCTGTAGTCGGCTGTAACCTCTTCGGGATAATAAACTGGCGCAGAGGTTGTATTATAGATGTTGTAAAAATCCATGTTGCCGTTCGCAACGCCAATGGTGATTTGCGCAATGTCAACCTCCGTATCAAAGGTCACTGTTTTGTGGCTGGCTTCCGGCAAATCGGTGAAGCTTACTGTTTTTGTCTCATCGGCAACGATGCTGTTGAAATATGCATAGCGCGGAACGCGGCCATCAATGGCAAAGCCTGAAACATAGCACAACGCCCATTGATCATTTTCACGCACGGATGTTTTTACATCGAACGTTCCGCCTCCTGAAGTTATGTTTGCTCCAAAGATGCCGGCACCTACCAGGCGTGGCT
>CAZHQP010000160.1:0-6761 GCA_964534735.1 uncultured Roseivirgaceae bacterium | reverse complement strand
GACCGCCTACCTTCTCGATCAATCCCGTTAACGGAACCTTGACCTGGGATGCGCCGGCATAAAATGCCCTGTTATTAGGATCTCTGTAGTTAATAACCGGCAATTGTCTGTCGCGGAACGGAACTACCATTTCATAGGATAAACTGTCGATCACATCAGCATCACGCGCATCGGGATTATGAAAAAAAGTAACACCCGAGCAAGCCTGATCAATTGGCGGAATAAAAAGCTTTGGACTGAAGTTACCCCCCGAAACGGACATGTCAAATTTGGTTTCCAGATAAAACGTGGTGAAAAACGAATTATCCATATTTTTAACATCGCCATTCCGGTTTGGTTCTACGTAGCTGATTACATACTCAGTATTACTGGGGTAGGTATGTGTAACAGTAATACTGGCTATCCCGATACCAGGGCCAAGATCAGGCCTTGGCGTACTTGGTGTTGCGGGAATAACAAAGTCGGCACTTCCGTCTCCGAAAGAAAGAATGCCATCACCTCCAAATACTACCGTAGAAGCTGTGTTGGTATATACTGTTATGGTAATGATAAGTGTGCGGGAAAAACGAGTGCTTCTTTCAATAGTGATTTCACCTGCCCGAAGGTGCGAAGCTTTTGCATTAAATATCGAAATGAAAGAAAGTACCAAGCCTAACAACAACCCCACTTTCTTAACCATACTAAAATTTCTCATCATAGGTCGCATTCTATCAGCATACAATATAAAATCCAATCACGGACTCTGGAAAACTCTCTTAAAGTAACGCAAAAAATAGCTTTTTAGTCTGTTTTTAAAAGTTTAGGGGCAGATTTAATACCTTGTGCGCCCATATGCGGATAATTGGCGAAATACCTCACCCAGATTGCAGGATAACCTTGTTTCACTGGAACAACCGGTATATTATCAAACTGGAGAAAGATTACCTGGAGCAGACATTCAAAATTGATCAGTTCAACCTTTCTTCCGAAAAAGACCTTTCGGCTATTGTAAATGCTGAATTTATTATGGAGGCCCTTGACCGTTTCCAGGCGATGGATCAATCTTTGCGAAAGTCTCTGAATGATCTTTGAAACCAATCATTTCTGTACCTAACGCAGAATTATAGTATTTTGTAGCCGTGGAAGTAATTGAAAAAAAGAATAAGAATAAGCGTTACAAGCCCATACTTGACAGTATCCCGGATTGGCCTGTTTATCAGCTCAGTAAGAACCGAAAGGAGTTTATTGAAGACGTAGCGGAGCATTCTTTCAGGCGGATTAAAGAAATGCGCCCCACCCGCAAGCAGCTTGTGGATGAGCTGGAAGCAACTGTGTACCGGGAGCAACAGCGCATGAAGCGAAATCGCTGGCGCATTGACCCGCAGGATGAACCAAAATTCTGGGCCAGGGTAAAAGAGGATTTGATTGAGGTTACTTCCAGGCCACTGGATGACGAAACTGCCGACCGGAAGGAAGACGAAATCTTAAAACGCATTGTTCAACGATATGCCGGTGAAATTGCCGGAAATTTCAAGCCCAGCTCTTACCGGTTTGCCCGCGGAGTTATCCAGTTTTGGTTTGCACGCTTGCTGAACGCAACCCGGGTAAAAAAATTCGGGGCGATATTCCGAAACCAATACACACTGCGCGATAAGATCCAGATCGTGGGTAAAGTTGGGCAACTGCGTAGTCTTGCTAAAAAAGGAACCATCGTTATGGTGCCCACACATTCCAGTAACCTGGATTCAATTTTAATTGGCTGGGTAATTCATGCGCTTGGTTTGCCGGCTTTTATTTATGGAGCGGGGCTAAATCTCTTTAACATTAAGATTATTGCGTACTTCATGAACAGCTTAGGCGCGTTCAAGGTAGACCGGAGAAAGAAAAACCTCCCGTACCTGGAAACCCTGAAAATGTATTCAGGGCTGGCCATAGAGAAAGGTGCACACAGCTTATTCTTTCCTGGCGGAACACGCTCGCGTTCCGGTATGATTGAGAAGATGCTGAAGCTTGGCTTACTCTCCACGGCCACCGAAGCACAACGAAATATTTATTTAAAAACACCGGCAGGTGAAGAACCTAGAAAGATCTTTGTGGTACCGGTTACGCTTAACTATCACTTTGTTCTGGAAGCTCCTGAATTAATTGATGATTATTTGTCGATAAAAGGCCAGGATCGTTATCTGCCGGAAGATGATAAGTACGGCAGTGTTCAACTGATACAATTTCTTTTCAAATTCTTTACAAAAGGCTCAAATATCTCAGTCTCTATCGGTCGAGGGCTTGATATTATGGGCAACTATGTGGATGATGAAGGAAACAGTCTTGACGCGCAAGGCAGGATTATTGATACACGTGATTATTTCCTTTCAAACGACCAGATTACAATCGACAAACAGCGCGAAGATGAATACACACGGATGCTCAGCCAGAAAATTGTGGCCGAATATCACAAAATTCACCGAACGTTCGCCAGTCATTTGGTAGCGTTTGTTGCTTTTGAGATGTGGCAAAAAAAACATCCAAAGCTTGATTTATTTGGACTGCTCCGGTTGCCTGAAGAAGAGCTTTCACTTGATTATCCGGAATTCAGAAAAACCTGCAAGCGCGTACGCAAGCAAATCTATCGTTTGAAAAAAGAAGGTAAAGCAAATCACGCCACACATTTGAAGGGAAAGATTGATCTGGTGATCAGTCACGGATTGGAGAATGTCGGCAACTTTCACCTGAAGCGTCCTTTGCTGATGGATAAGAATGGTAACATTATCACAAAAGATCTGAATACACTTTATTTTTATCATAACCGGTTAACAGGCTATGACCTCGAAAAACTTATCTGACCTTCCCCCGGTAGGCGTAATTGGTTCAGGTAATTTCGGCACAACTGTGGCAAACCTGCTGGCGAGACATCGCCTGGTGTTGCTTTATGTACGGGACGAAAAGCAAATCGAGGAGATCAATAAAAAACGTGAGATCCGCGGGCACAAGATTAATAAGAACATCACACTGATCAACGACCTCGGGCACCTGGCCCGGCAGTGCGATGTTATTTTTCCGATTGTTCCTTCAGCACACTTCCGTGCAATGATGAAAAAGCTTTCACCCTATCTGCACCCCTACCATGTTTTAATTCATGGGGCAAAAGGACTGGATATTAGCCTTCCAAAAGGTCAAACACTTGAAAGCGTTACCAGGCTAAGCCGCACACATGTAAAAACAATCAGCGAAGTAATTCGTGAAGAAAGTGTTGTTGTGCGTGTGGGTTGTTTAGCCGGTCCCAACTTATCGAAAGAATTATCTGCGCGTCATCCTGCTGCCACGGTTATTGCCAGCCCGTTTAACGAAGTGATCAGCATTGGGAAGCGATTGTTGCGTAACGACCGGTTCCAGGTGTATGGAAACAATGAACTGATTGGTGTTGAGCTCGCGGGTGTTCTGAAAAACATTATCGCCATTGCAGCCGGAGCACTCAACGGTATGGGTTATGGTGAAAATGCACGTGGGTTATTGATCAGTCGCGGAGTAGTAGAAATTGTTCATTTAGGCCGCGCCCTGGGCGGGAAAACAAAGGCATTCCTGGGCGTTGCGGGTATAGGAGATCTGGTTGCGACATGCAATAGCCCGTTAAGCCGGAATTTCCAGGTAGGCTATAAGCTTGCACAAGGTATGAAGCCACAGGAAGTTTTTGACAGTATGGATGAAGTTGCCGAGGGTGTGAATACGGTGCGCGTTATGAAGAAATGCGCTGACTTCTATAAAGTAAGGGCGCCCATTACTGCAACGTTATACAAAGTTCTGTTCGAAGATCTTACCGTAAAAGATGCGTTAGACTACCTGATGCGGTACCCGCTCAACGTGGATATTGATTTTATTGAATAATCAGAGTGCCTTTTTGATCTTATCTGCAAGTGTGGTCAGTTCTTCGGCTGAAGGTTTGAGCTTGGGCTGTGTGAAGTTTATATCCCCTACTGAATTCATCGGCACCAGGTGAACGTGTGTGTGCGGAACTTCGAGACCGATCACGGCAATTCCAATTCGCTTGCATGGAACTGCTTTCTTAATAGCTTTCGCAATCTTCTTGGCAAATATGTATAACCCGGAAAGGGTTGCATCATCCAAATCAAAGATGTAATCAACCTCTTGTTTTGGAACAACCAAAACATGACCGTGAACCAGCGGCATTACATCCAGAAAAGCAATGAACGTATCATCTTCAGCAATAATATGCCCGGGTATTTCACGATTAATGATACGTGTGAAAATCGAAGCCATTCTTTAAGGGTTAATGTTATTCGTTAACAGCAAATCAACTAAACACCGATACTTACAATTTCAAATTCCATTTCACCGGCCGGGGTTTTAATGGTGGCAGTGTCTCCTTTCGATTTGCCCAGCAAACCCTTGCCGATCGGTGACATTGTAGAGATTTTACCAGCTTTCAAATCAGCCTCTTCTTCAGACACCAGCATGTACGTTACCGAAGCGTTATTCTTTTTATTTTTGATCGTAACCTTCGACAAGATTGAAACTTTGGATGTATCAATGTTTGATTCATCAAGTAAGCGTGCATTGGCTACAAGATCTTCGAGCTGGGCAATCTTTGCTTCGAGGTGACCTTGCGCATCTTTTGCTGCATCATATTCAGCATTCTCGCTCAAGTCGCCCTTATCACGTGCCTCTGCAATCTGCTTGGCAATATCCGCACGACCTTTTGATTTAAGCGTGCTCAACTCCGCTTTAATCTTCTCAAGTCCGTCTTTTGTATAATATGATATCTTACTCATAAAACTCACTGTTTCTGGTCAACCTTTAAAAATAAAACAACGGCCTCGGAGGTGAGACCGTTGTTTCGTAGGACAAAGTTAATGGTTTAAGTTATTCAGGCAAATTGCAGGCCTACGAGCCTACCAGCTCAGGAATACTGGTTTTTATCTGTTCAAGCACCTCGTCATCAAACTTGGCGAGATAAAGTGTTTTTGCTTTTGAAAGCTGCTCAACTGTAAGACCCTTTGCTCCTCTTAAATCTGCTTTATACAGGCTCGCGTTCTCAAAGTCTGCTCCCATCAGGTAACAATTCTGGAGACTGGCCTCCATCAGATACGCATTATTGAAATTTGCTTTAATCAGAAAAGCACCGTCAAATTGTGCTTTGATGAGGAATGCATCTTTAAAGTTTGCTCCGCTTGCATAAGATGCTTTCAGGTTAATTTGATTGAGATTGGAATTCTCAAGATTTGTTTGATTAAGTCGTGTATTTTCAAGATTTGCTTCAATTAAAGAAGACTGTGAAATGTTAGCGGAGTTCAGGTTTGAGCCTCTCAGGTTCACATAATTTAAGTTAGTCCGTGCGAGAAAACAGTTTACCAGGTTAATCTCATAGATGCGATGCCGGTTTAGCCTTTTGATATTTCCGACCGTACGAAAGGCGGCTTCTTCTGACTCCCACAAGCGGAAGTCATCAATTTCATCGCGATATGTTCTGATACGCTGGCGAATCTCACCATTTTGATTTAACCAAAAGATTAGGATACCGATTACCGCGATATCAAAGATCATTCCATGCGCTTCAGCAAGGATTTGCGGCATGAAGTTTTCAAAATCATTAATGTAATACCGAAGACTAAGCCCGATAACCGTAACCGCTACCACAATGAGAACCAATGTAGAAGTAAGCAGTGGCTTTTCAATAATGTTATTGAAAGTGTCTTTAAGCTTTGCTGCTCTCTTTCTAAAAAAAGCCATACACGTTATTACCAGATAAGAATTAGGGGGTGATCGTTTTATCCGTTAACCCAAACTAAACCATTTTTGCACGGAAGATCAACTTAAAGGGTACAAAATCCGACAGAATAACATTACATCAAATTTACCTCCGCACTTCTTGGAATGCCGCTATAAACCCGTCCGCCATTTGCAATTTGACCTGATTAGTGAATAATCATACGGTTGCAGAAAACTGTAATGTGATTCTACAGGCTGTTTCAGCGATAAACCTTACATCTCAATACGTGTTAACCTTACATCAACAGATGTACGGTAAGAAAATAAAGCGTCAGACCTAGCAGATCGTTTAAGGTCGTGATGAAAGGCCCTGAAGCCAGGGCTGGATTAAAACCGAACCGGTTCAGAATCAAAGGTGTTACGGTGCCAATAAAAGAAGCAAATAACACTACACTAAAAAGCGCGATGGAAACAATAAAAGAAAGTGTTTGATGATTAAATAACAAGAGATTAGCGCCCAGCACCAATGCGGCCAAAAATAATCCGTTCAGCAATGCAACAGTAAAAACTTTTGCAAGACGTTTGCCCAGACCTTCTTCTACAAAGCCGGGGTTAGCCAGACTTTGTACAATAAGCGATGACGATTGGATACCTACATTTCCCCCCGTTGCCTGAATGAGCGGAGTAAATAATGCGATCGCAGCAATTTTGGAAATTTCATTTTCAAACAGGCCCATGAATTTTGCATTCAACAAACCGCCAAAGATGCCGATCAGTAACCACGGTAAACGTGCGCGCGTATTCTTCCACACGCTATCATCCTCTTCCACGTCTTCCGAGATACCGGACATCAACTGACGGTCTTCTTCAGCTTGTTCGGTAATCACATCCACCACGTCATCAATGGTAATTCTTCCGACAAGCTGACCCTGAACATTTACCACCGGAACAGATTCCAGGTCATACTTCCGCATGATGTCAGCTACTTCCGTGTCATCGAGATAGGTCTCAACCGAAACAATTTCCTCTTCTTCTATTATCTCAGAAACAATTTTTCGCGC
>CAZHQP010000159.1:0-6762 GCA_964534735.1 uncultured Roseivirgaceae bacterium | reverse complement strand
TCTTTTTTCTTCTCTCGCGAGACGCTACATTGTTTACTGAACGTGGCATAAATTTTAATTTTTTGGCTGGGGGCGTTCCCGTTCGGGATTCTTAAAGCCAACAGCCGGGTTAAACAATAAAACCTAACTAACAACGCCCCACAAGGGCGGTGATATTTTATAAAGCGTGGGGAAGCATGAACTTAACGTTCTTCATGTCGCTCGCTTTCACGATTGACTTCTTGCCCAGTCTTCTTTTTTGCTTGGTTTCTTTTTTAGTTAAGATGTGATTCTTGAACGCACGCTTGTGCTTCACCTTACCGCTACCGGTAACTTTGAACCGCTTCTTCGCTCCTGATTTGGTTTTTACTTTCGGCATTTTATTAACTATTAAAACTAATTCAATTACTTCTTCGGTTTCGGCACAACGAACATCGACATCCGCTTACCTTCCAGCTTCGGCATTCCCTCCACTTTTCCAAACTCTTCCAGACCTTGTGCAAACTTCAGCAACAGGATCTCGCCACGTTCTTTGTATACAATCGTTCTTCCGGCAAAAAACACAGTGGCTTTTACCTTGGAGCCCTCCTGCAAAAAGTTCTGCGCATGCTTCAGCTTAAAGTTGAAATCGTGCTCATCCGTGTTCGGGCCAAAGCGGATCTCCTTGATCACAACTTTCAGCGCCTTCGACTTGATCTCTTTCTGCTTCTTCTTCTGTTCGTACTTAAACTTCGAATAGTCAGTAACCTTGCAAACCGGAGGATCGGCATTCGGAGAGATTTCGACCAGATCGAGATTCTGCTCACGTGCGATCTTCAGCGCATCCTGAACGGAATAAACGTCAACCTTTACGTTCTCGCCAACCAACCGCACACGGGATGCAGTAATTCGCTCATTAATTTTGTACGGCTCTTCGGGCCGCTGCGGGCCTCTTCTGAAAGGCCTGTTACTTATTGTACTGATACTATTCTAGTGTTTAAATTTCACAAAAGAGGTGCAAATATCGCTTTATTCTGTCAAAACAACAAACCCCATCAGGATTCTCTGGATTTGTGGATTTACAGGATTATAGCGGGGTTGCAGCCTCGGTTCTAAATTGATTTACAAAGTCTTCCAGCAGCAACGTTCCGAGGTCGCCCTTTCCGTGCCTGCGAACAGAAACCTTCTTCTCGGCAGCTTCCCGCTCGCCAACGATCAGCATATAGGGTACCTTCTTAACTTCCGCATCGCGGATCTTGCGTTGAATCTTCTCATCACGATTATCCAAAAAGCCCCTGATATCCAGTTCTTTAAGCGTATCAATCACTTCCTTCGCGTAGTCATTAAAGCGCTCGGAAATTGGTAACACCGCGATCTGATCAGGCGACAGCCAGAGTGGGAAGTTACCCGCACAGTGCTCAATCAGCACGGCTACAAATCGCTCAAGCGAGCCAAACGGTGCCCGGTGAATCATTACCGGCCGGTGCTTCTGGTTGTCAGAACCAACGTAATCCAGCTCAAAGCGCTCCGGCAGATTGTAATCCACCTGGATAGTTCCAAGCTGCCAGCTTCTTCCGAGGGCATCCCGAACCATAAAGTCGAGCTTGGGGCCATAAAAAGCCGCTTCGCCCTGAACGGCTACAGTCTTCAGTCCCCGTTCATCCGCTGCTTCCTGGATCTGCTTTTCAGCGAGGTCCCACTGCGCATCTTCACCAATATATTTCGCCTTGTTGGCCTGGTCACGAAGTGATACCTGAGCAGTATAGTTTTCGAACCCAAGAGATTTGAAAACATGCATCACCAGGTCAATCACTTTCACGAACTCTTCCTTCACCTGATCGGGACGACAGAAGATGTGCGCATCGTCCTGCGTAAATCCGCGCACGCGGGTTAAGCCATGAAGCTCTCCGCTTTGCTCGTACCGGTATACCGTTCCAAACTCCGCCAGGCGGATCGGAAGATCACGATATGAACGCGGTTTGGTTTTATAAATCTCGCAGTGATGCGGACAGTTCATTGGCTTGAGCAAAAACTCTTCACCTTCATCCGGTGTATGGATCGGTTGAAAAGAATCCTTGCCATATTTTTCATAGTGGCCCGAGGTCACGTAGAGTTGCTTGCTTCCGATATGCGGAGTAACAACCGGATCATACCCGGCTTTGATCTGCGCTTTGCGCATAAACTGCTCGAGACGTTCGCGCAGCAACGTTCCTTTCGGCAACCATAACGGCAAGCCCATCCCTACTTTCTCGGAGAACGCAAACAGTTCAAGCTCTTTACCAAGCTTTCGGTGATCGCGCTTCTTTGCTTCCTCTAACAGGAACAAATATTCGTCAAGCTCTTTCTGTTTCGGGAAGGTGATCCCGTAAACTCGTGTAAGCATTTTATTCTTTTCATCTCCGCGCCAATACGCACCGGCAACGTTCAATAACTTGACTGCTTTGATGAAGCCGGTATGGGGCAAATGCGGGCCGCGGCAAAGGTCAACAAAATTGCCCTGCTGGTAAAACGTAATCTTGCCATCCTCCAGACCGTTGATGAGCTCAAGCTTGTACGGATCGCCCTTCCTGGTGAAGTAGTCTAACGCTTCAGCTTTAGTTACATCTCTGCGCTCGAACCGGCTCTCTTTTTTAGCAAGTTCCTTCATCTTTGCCTCCACTTTGGCAAGGTCTTCTTCGCCAAAGGCACGATCACCCAGGTCGACATCATAATAAAAACCATTCTCAATGGGAGGTCCGATACCAAATTTTGTACCCGGGTAAAGCTCTTCAAGAGCTTCAGCGAACAAGTGGGCAGATGAATGCCAGAAGGAATACTTGCCACCCGAATCGTTCCACGTAAGGATTTTAATTGCTGAATCTTTGTCAATCGGACGGGCCAGATCACGGATCTCACCATCAACTTCAATGGCCAGAGAAACGCGGGCTAATCCTTCGCTGATGCTTTGGGCAACCTGCATCCCGGTTACTCCCTGTGGATACTCACGAACGTTTCCATCAGGCAGGGTAATTTTAATGTTCATACTAAAAAATAAGACTGCAAATATGATCAGGATTTTTGGGATTTGGAGGATTTTCCGAGTCGGTTAACCAATAAAAATCCATGGGTTGCAACCTGCGGGTAACTCAGGTACAATGACTTTGTATTACAGATCGAGATGGGCACTGAAGAGCACGCCAAACCTGCGGGTCTTTACATCCGGATCGTAGTCAAGGTATGTAAGCCTGTGCATGAAATCCACCCTGAAAAATCTGAAGATGTTAGCGATTCCATACCCGACTTCAACGTACGGTTTGCCGCGTTCGAGGAAACCAACGGAAGGCGCTTCGGTCCCATCGGGAAACATGTCATTCTCCAGCAGCATGTCACGGTTCTTTTTGCTCAATCCGCCATAGAGCACATTGGCGCTACCCACAAGCCGCCACTTGAGCTTGCGCATCAACGGGATTCGGTTTAAGAGCAAGCCTTCAAAGTTGTGCTGGTATTGAAACGATGCATAGCTGTCGCTGACAAACTCCCCGAAGTTCATCAGGTTGTATGTAGCGGTGGTATAGAATGCAGTTTCGTTACCGAGGTGATAGGCGAGCAATGGATACGGCAATGCCTCAAAGATATATTCACCTGTAACTTTAGCACGGGCCGAGCCGAGTATTCCCCACCGGATGGGCTGATCAACCGAAAGCTTTGTTTTGTTGTACATAAAATCACTGCCCAGCAAACCCCTGACACCATGGGTGTAGGTAAAAGTGATAATCGGCCAATACGTTACCCCCAGGCTGTAGCGGATATTCTGGCCCTGAACAAACAATTCATCGCGCGCAAAGCGCGTTTCCAGCAGAATTTCTGAGGTTTGAAAGCTCTTGCCCACAACCGTATGATCTTCCGCATTCGGGTAATATCCAAAGTTAAATGCCGGTGAAAAAGTATTGTATCGAATGGCGATACGTTGCTGAAATCCTTTAAAGAATTCGCGTTGATAATTAATCCGGTGCTCATCAAAATAATAGCCGCGCCTGAATTTACCCCAGCGTTGGGCGGCCAGGAAAATGTAATTGTCTGCAAGCGCTTCATCATCCACACCAATGCGGTTTAGATCTTTGCGGGTTCGGAAACTGAGCGTTGTGTAATGCTTTCGCGAAATAATGCGCGTTACGTTAAAATTATACTTGAATTTTTCGTCCTTGAAGCCATATCCGAGGCCCATGCCCAGCATCCATTTTTTACTGAAATGTTCTGTTGTGCGAAAGCCCGGTTGAAAGCGAAAACCTTCAATGTTATTGATCGAAGCCAGTGACATGATCGGCCCGATCTCAATCTTTCCAACCTCGTAATACCCGTTCACCAGAAGCATAATAATATCCGTATAGGTTTTTACGATCGGGATATTCTGCAGTGTATCAATCATCCGGTAAACGCTCTTTTCTGTTGCGGAAAGCGGCTCATGGCGTAACGAGTCCCAATACTCTTCGTCTTTGTTATCGTATGCGTGCTTGCTCAGAACAATATCCTGCGCATAGAAGGAATTGTCTTTCGGTTTATTGATTACAACGTTCTTGTTCGATGTATAGAACTTCGCCAGCATCCCGGCTGTGTTTTCTGTCAGCTCGCTTACATCAATCAACACGCGGTTCTTCACAGGAAGCCATGCTTCATCACCTGTAGGATCAAGCTCCTGCTGGATCTTGATCTTTTCAATAAAATTCAGGTTGGCTTCTTTCGCAACTGTGGCATCAATCTGCTTGAGTGCATACTCATGCCTGGTTATCCACATCGTTCCGGTAAAAGCAAGGTCTTGCGGACTTTTCGGCACAAAGTCGATCCGATAACAGTAAAATCCATTGATGTAAACACTGTCAACCAGGTCATAATCGTAATACAAGCGACCGCCATCGGCAATCGGTGAGATAAAATCCTTGCCCACAATATTCAACCAGTGCTGATAGAAATTATATTCCTGGAAAGAAGAACCCACAAGCTGCGTAACCATATCGCCATCCTCAATCCCGATACCGGTGATCTTGGATTTAAGGATCTTTTCGGTCTTTAGCCGCGGGTTATCACGATAGTAAAGCTTCGAAACGTTTTCCGAAATGAACAAAGGCAGAATTGGTTTGCCGTCTTCACCCGCTATGCGGTCAACGCTGTCGAGCACCTGGGTGATCTTCTGTAAGATCTTCCGTTTCCGGAACTTCTCCGACATGTTGTCGATATCGATCTCAATCTTGGTGTACGCCTCGTATTCGTATGCATTAAGCCTTCGCTTGTCGTGTTCTTTGCGGTTCTCATCAACCCTTCTGAGAATTTCAAAAGCCGGGTTCTCGCCTGCGGTAATGATAACTTCGCTAAGATTAGTCGATAATTCTTCCAACTGGAAGTTGATGACTTGTGTAATCCCTTTCTTCACAAGCTTGATCTTCGGTTTATAGCCAATGTAGGATACCTGCAGGGAATCAGAAGGCGTTGAGGTCTTAAGCGTATAGTTTCCATCAAAGTCGGTAGTGATCCCTACGGAAATGCCTTTGAAGACCACGTTCGCGAAAGGAATCGGATCGCCTGAAGCCGCATCTGTAACTTTGCCGCTGACTACAGTCTGTGCGGATCCAAATGCAGGAATCAGGAAATATGCAACAAGAAGAAATTTACCCAACAGGCTATTTAAAAAGTGGTTGTTCACAGATCGGATCAAACAATAAAAGTAGCGATTTATGAATTAATGTGGATGTTCTCTTTTTTACCCAGGAAACGCGGAGAAGTCTTGAAAACGTACAGATCGAGTACAGCTTTCGTTCGGGCAAAATATTCGCGCATTCGAACCTTAACCGAGCTTTCGTAGGCCGGACCTTCTGTTACCATGGCTACTGCATCAATACCATGATAATGACTGATAAACAAAGCCCGGTAGCTGTGAAAAGGCTGCGTAATGATAATGATCTTGTCCTGGCCGAAGATTTCTTTGCTTCGGATGACCGAATCAAGTGTTCTTAGCCCTGCATAATCGAGTGTAATGGCTGCAGCAGGTACTCCCCGGCTCATCAGGGCTTTCTGCATTTCCAGTGGTTCATTGTAGAATTTAGAGCGATTATCGCCACTGAGGATGAAGTGGTCGATCTTGCCCATTTTATAAAGCTCGGCAGCGGTGTCCATCCGCTTTACAAAGAAATCATTCGGTTGACCGGAAGTTGTTTTATTACTGGTACCGAGTACCAATGCAACGCGGTGATCCGGGAGCTTGTTATAATCGGTGTAAACGTAGGCTTTTGTGCTGTTGATTACCCATACGTTTGAGATATAGAAAAGCAATACAACACCAATAAGTGCTGAAATGAGAATTCGTTTCAGCCGTTTCCACCACTTCATACGAGATTTTACCAAAGCCAACGCAGTAAAGCTACTGAATTTTCCCTCGACCTGCCTATCTTAGACCCGATAGCTATCGGGTTCGCTCAAATTGATGGCTGGGATTGTTGACGAATAGCGATACAACTTATCCATTAGCCTTCGACAGGGATCAGGCTGACAAAGATGCATCACGCAAACATGGGGGGTAATAAGGCTTAGTTTCGCTTGCTGATCTCATCACGTACTTTGGCCGCGCGCTCGTAATCTTCTTTATCGATTGCTTCTTTCAAAAGTTCGTGCAGCCGTTCAACGGAGAAGTTTTTAAGATCGTCACCTTTTTTGGCAACAACTTCTTTTTTGGCTTTTGATTTTTCAGGCTTTACCTCTGCACCCTCGTCATCTGTTTCATCGGTAAGCACAATACCGGCTTCCGCCAGAATGTTTTCATAAGTAAAGATCGGAGAA
>CAZHQP010000158.1:0-6783 GCA_964534735.1 uncultured Roseivirgaceae bacterium | reverse complement strand
TTTACAACCATCGCGGATAAATTCAAGGGCAAACGCTTCAACAGTCCGAATGATGGAGTTTTTTATAACTACAATTTTTATTTTACCGATCCGCCATACGGCCTTGCCAAACAAATGGAAGATCCTGGAAAAGAAATTCCATTTCAGGGAGTTTTTGTCGCTCCTGCTGAAGGAGATGTAAAAGTTATTGCTGATTCATTAACGCGTCCGAACGGGCTTGCTTTCTTAAAGAATAAGAAAACGTTGATTGTTGCCAATTCCGATTCAGGGAAAGCAAAATGGTATGCTTTCGATCTGGCAGAAGATGATTCAGTAACAAACGCGCGGATATTTTACGATGCGACTGAAAACGCAAAAACAGAAAAAGGTTTACCGGATGGTTTGAAAGTAGACAGCAACAATAATGTTTTTGCAACCGGACCGGGCGGAGTGTGGATATTTAATAGTGAGGGGAAAGTTTTAGGAAAAATAAAATTTGCGGATTTTCCTGTTTCAAACTGCGCGCTTTCCCCGGATGAAAAAACACTTTATCTGACAGCTGATTCGTATGTTCTAAAAGTAACCCTGCGCAAGTGAGATGAGCAACTATAAGCTTCTTTTTGACATCATCGGATGGATTGGTTCATTTGCTGTGGTTCTGGCGTATGCATTGAACAGTTATCAAAAAATAAAATCGGATTCCTACCTGTTCTTATTTTTAAACCTTATGGGTGGGCTATGCCTGATTGCGTATACTGCCTACTACAGCGCCTTTGCCAACACTTTTTTAAACATTGTTTGGGTTATCATTGCCATTCCGGCATTGATTAAATTAACACAGAAGAAAAAGAAGACAGTTTAGTGGAGACCGCAAAACAAAATATCAGAATACAAACCTGGGTAGCTGCACTTTCGGTTATATTACTTGTAACAAAAATAGTTGCGTATTTTCTTACGAGCTCAGTTGCTATCCTTACCGATGCCCTGGAAGGAATTGTAAACGTTGTGGCTGGTTTTTTTGGATTGTACAGCTTATATCTTTCTGCAAAGCCAAAGGATGAAGATCATCCGTATGGTCACGGGAAAATTGAATTTGTTTCAGCTGCTGTTGAAGGTACCATGATCTGCATTGCCGGACTATTTATTCTTTACACTGCTGTTAATCATATTCTTCATCCGGGCCAGCTCCAAAAGCTGGATGTCGGAATCTTGCTGATTTCGCTTACAGCCCTGCTCAATTTCATTGCCGGCAAAATCTGCACTCGCACCGGCTCAAAAAATAATTCATTAGCGCTCGTTGCAAGCGGAAAACATTTGTTGTCGGATTCGTATTCTACAGTCGGAGTTCTGATCGGCCTTGCACTTATCTACTTCACAACCATCCAATGGATTGATAGCGCAGTTGCGATTATCATGAGCCTTATGATCCTGTACACAGGCTATAAAATTGTCCGGACTTCCGTGGCAGGTATTATGGATGAGACTGACCGGGCTTTACTGAAAAAGATGGTAATGCTGCTGAATGCAAATCGCAGACAAAACTGGATGGATCTGCACAATTTGCGCATTATTAAATATGGAAGTACGCTCCACCTCGATGCCCACCTGACTGTTCCCTGGTATCTTAATGTACATCAAGCACACACGGAGATTGATGAACTCGCTGTATTAGTGCGGGCAGAGTTCGGAGAATCACTTGAACTTTTTGTTCACTCGGATGGCTGCCTGGAGTTTCAATGCCGGATATGCAGTAAAGATGATTGCCCGGTAAGACAACATGCATTTGAAAAACGAATCGAATGGACAGTTGAAAATATTTCGACCAATCAAAAACATAACATTTCAACTCCGGAATGAAAAAAATTCTTAAAACTCAAACGAGAAATCATTTCAGAGCATTTCAGTTTTTGGTAATAAATATTATAGTGTCTATTGTAGCAGTTTGGTATTTTAGGTTTGATCAAACATCAATCGTATTATTCTCAGCCTATCTTTCACTCATCCTTATTCCGGTTTCGTTACTGCATCTTGAGTATTATTTTAACGATAAGGATAACGTAATAGAGGTTTTTGATGCAGGAATTAAAATTCACAATAAAAAAACCAACTATGAGAGTATTTTAAATATACACGATATTAAAAAAATAATTGTTTATCGATCCGCTAACTTTGACAAGATTGCGTTGTTACCAACTGAACTCTATTTTTACGCTAAGGTGTTTACACATAGTGAAGATAATTCAGTAGTCATTACCAGTCTGACACTTTCAAACTCTTGTGAGGAGTTGAGTATACTCAAAAATATCTCTATCGAATTTAAAGGCACATTTCTACCCAGTATAGCACATACGATCTCCGGCCCTAATTTAAATTTATGAAGAAGCTTTACTTGTTCTTAATTTGCAGTTGTCTTGTTTCATGCACCGAGAATCGTTTGGAGAATGATCTTGACAAGATCTTCGCAGCTGAGTTAAGACCAGATGAGCCTGGCGGAGTAATTATGATACTTAAAAATGATTCCATTGTTTTTTCAAATGCATATGGACTTGCTGATCTGAACACAAAAGAAAAGATCACAAGTAAAACGTTATTTAATACCGGTTCGATCTCCAAAACATTTGTGTCGAGTACTATACTGAGTTTAGCGCTGGAAGGTAAGCTTTCGCTGAACGACAGTCTGTACAAATACTTTCCTGATTTTAAGAATATTGAAATCGCTAAAAAAGTTCGGATACATCATTTACTTACGCATACTTCCGGCTTACCGGATAACAGACGTCAGTTTTTAGACAGCGTTGCTTTACTTACCGCGAAGGATGAAGAAAACTTTGCTCCGATTAAACTTGCTGATTCGCTATTGTTTGAACCGGGCAGCAAGTATGAATATTCCAATCCAGCTTTTAACGGACTTGCATTGATTATTGAAAAAGTTACCGGTCGTAAGTGGCAAGAAGTTGTGAAGGAAAGAATTTTTAATGCAGCCGGAATGAAAACAAGTGTGATCACGGATGGTGCTTTCCCGCAAAGCGGAGTATCACATGCATATTTAAAAATATCTACCGGATTCATTGAAAAAGATTATGGTGAAGAGCCAACTTTTGCTGCTGCTGGCAATGGCGGAGTTTGGAGCTCTGCCGAAGAGTTGGTTCAATATGAGCAAGCTATTCAACGCATGGCATTCCTGACAAAAGAAATGATTGAGCGTTCAAGAACCATTACTGAATATCCAAACTGGAGCAGTGCTGAAAAACCCTTCATTGGTTACAGCTGGTTTATTGAAACATTGCAAGACGGATCTAAAATGATCTCGCATACCGGAACTCAAGGCGGCTTCTATTGCGATTATGTCAGCATTCCTTCAAAAGGAATAGTTTACGTTATGCTGTGCAATGTTCCGGTTCAGCAGGAACCAAAACGCGAAAAAGTTCTGGACGTGCTGAAGAAGTTTAACTGGCTGGATTAGCCAATCTCAATTACCACATCATCTGTAAGCGGGTGACCGACACACGTAAGCACATACCCTTCGTTGCGTTCGGATTGTGATAAACCTTCTTCTTCGTCAAGCTTAACTTTACCGGATAAAGCTTTACCCCGACATGCCGTGCATAATCCACTCTGACAACTGTACGGAAGATCAATACCTTGGTCTAGCGCAGTCTCCAGGATGGTGCTCTTCGGTGAAACCAGCACTTTGTATTCCTGACCATCGTAGCGAATGGTAACTTCGCGCGTCTTTAATTCGTTATCAGAAGCTGCTTCTGTTTTTGTTTCTTTTGCGATGATGCCCTGAACAAAACTTTCCTTAAATATTTTTTCTTTCGGAATTTTGTGTTGCTCAAGAATTGAATCGACATTCTTCATCATCCCTTCAGGGCCACACATCAGGTAGGTGGTTTTCTCAATGCCCCAGTCCGGAATTCGTTCGAATAATTTTTTCAGCATCTCCGGATTAAGTAAACCTGAATAGCCTTGCCAATTCATCGGAGCATTATCCAGTACATGGATCACATGTAATCTTCCTTCATAGGTAGTCTGAAGCTTGTCAAACTCATCCCGGAAAATGATACTGTCAACATCACGGTTGCAATAAATCAGTGAACAAATACTATCGGGTTCCTGTGTCAATGTGCTTTTAATGATCGACATCATCGGGGTAATTCCCGATCCGCCTGCGAACATGATCAAATGGCGTTTATTGCCTGCATTAAACTCCGTAGTGAATTGACCCATCGGTTCCATCACCCTGATCTTGTTTCCGGCTTTCAGGTTATCCGGAAGCCAGTTCGACATCAAGCCTTTATCAACTCGTTTTACGGTTACTGCCAGATCACCATCCGTAAACGGAGACGAACACAGGGAGTAGGCTCTTCGAACTTCTTTGCCCTGAACCGGAATAATGAGCGTTAAAAACTGTCCTGATTTATAAGTTACTTTTGCAGCCGGCTGCTCAAACACAATAGTTATAGCATCCTTCGTTTCCTGGATAATATTTCTAACTGTCAAATCGTAGTACTGAGGGCCGCGGGAGTCGGTTTTTTCCGATCCTGAAGGTGTATTGTCTTTTTTCTTGAAAAGTCCGAATGCCATTTGTAGTGCGCTATTTATGCTATAACAGTATTTTACCGAAACAGGTTTTCGATTGATCGCAAAAGTAGTGTTTTTTGCTATTTTTACATCTTAATAATCTTCCCGTGCAGCTAAACACGCTCAATGCCATCGCTCCTATTGATGGTCGGTACTTTTCAACCACCCAAACCCTTGCGCCTTACTTCTCCGAGTTCGGGCTTATTCGGTACAGAGTCCGCGTAGAGGTTGAATATTTTATTGCGTTAGCAGTTGCTATTCCTGAGTTGAAAAGCCTTTCGGGTAAGCATGACAGCAAGCTTCGCGGGCTTTATGAAAATTTTACAGAAGCTGATGCACGATCAATCAAGGAAATTGAAAAGACAACCAACCACGATGTTAAAGCCGTGGAATATTTCCTGAAGAATAAATTCGATGAGCTTGGGCTATTGGAACATAAAGAGTTTGTTCATTTTGGATTAACGTCTCAGGACATTAATAACACAGCTATCCCGCTTTCGCTGAAAGAATTTATGGATGCTGAAATGCTTCCGGCAATTCAAAAGCTTGTTGAAACACTGATTACATTATCCGATCAGTGGAAAAATATTGCCATGCTTGCCCGAACGCACGGTCAGCCTGCATCGCCTACACGGCTTGGAAAGGAAATTCATGTTTTTGCAGAACGGATTAACAAGCAGGTTGAGCTTTTAAAAGCTATTCCACACTCTGCCAAGTTTGGTGGAGCTACCGGCAATTTCAATGCACATCATATTGCGTACGAAGAAATCGACTGGAAAAAATTCGGAGATAATTTCGTTCAAAAAAATCTTAGCTTATCCAGAAGTCACCCAACCACGCAGATTGAACATTACGATAACCTTGCAGCCATTTTTGACGCCCTCAAACGCATCAACACAATTTTGATTGACTTTAGTCGTGATGTTTGGCAGTACATTTCAATGGGTTATTTCAAGCAAAAGATCAAAGCTGGAGAAGTTGGCTCATCCGCTATGCCACACAAAGTAAATCCGATCGATTTTGAAAATGCAGAGGGCAATCTGGGCTTTGCCAATGCCATCTTTGAACATCTTGCTGCAAAGCTTCCGGTGTCGAGACTTCAGCGTGACTTAACGGATTCGACAGTACTACGAAATATCGGAGTTCCCCTTGCACATACATTTCTTGCTTTCAAATCCCTGGAGAAAGGAATTGGCAAACTTGAACTGAACAAGGTCGCGATTGATAAAGACCTGGAAGATAACTGGGCAGTTGTAGCGGAAGCCATTCAGACGGTACTGCGAAAAGAAAATTACCCGAATCCGTACGAGACGTTAAAAGCGTTGACGCGGAAAAACGAGAAGGTTACAAAAAAGGATTTCGAAGAATTTATTGATACACTTCAGGTTTCCGATGCTGTAAAAACAAGGTTAAAGTCGATAACCCCTTTTACATACACCGGTATCTGAGGTCCCCAACCTCTAAACCCCTTGTATGCAAACCTCCGAAAAAGTTGTCACGGGCATTAAGTATGCCGTTTTCTTTTCTTCTGTTACAATCCTTGGAATTTTTATTTACGATTTAATCTTTGCTCCGCCTTTAATTATGAAGGGCGTGATTGTAGAGAAGAAGTTTATTGAAAAACAGAATGTTGGAGCACCAAGCATGAATCCTTACATGCGGTACAAGCAAAAGGACTATTTAATCACCGCCCAACAACACGATCAATGGATTGCTTTGGTAGAACTGGAAAACGGCCAGGTCTTAAAAGTAAATTGTCACAGCGATCACTATAAAACCAAGGAGATCGGTGATACACTTCATTTTAAAGAATATGCTGGCGACATTATGGGAATTGAATACTTTGCTCATAATGAAGAAGATGAAGGTACTTAGCACCTGCCTCATTTTTAATTCACAATACCTTTAGCCAATTTTACAGTCATTCAATCAGTGTTTTGCATGACCATTCTCATTGTAGAAGACGATACAGTTCTTAATCAAAACATCCGTGAGTCACTCGCTGCTGAAAACTTTACGGTTGAGCAGGCATTTGATGGACTGATTGCCGAAAAATTACTGAGAAAGAATACGTACGATTGTGTCGTTCTGGATGTTAATCTTCCTGAAAAGAATGGGTACGAACTCTGTAAAACCTTCCGTACATATAATTTCACTACACCCGTATTATTTTTAACAGCGTTTGATGAGATTGAAGACAAGGTACAAGGCTATGACAGC
>CAZHQP010000157.1:0-6789 GCA_964534735.1 uncultured Roseivirgaceae bacterium | reverse complement strand
TGACCTTAACTCCATGGAAGTTCAGGATAAGAAGGAATTGAACAAGCAAAAAGGACAGGCACTGAAAGCCTTTGAAAAGGCCTTCGAACAAAATCAAACAAGCGCAGAGCATGATGATGCCCGTATTCAAAAATCATTGAAGGAAGCGTTCGGCCTGTATACAAAAGGCATTAAGAAAGACTTTGACTTCATTAAGAAGAGCCTGGTTCTGCAATCCGAAAAAATTTACGATCACTACATTTCCGTATTAACGCTTGCATTGGCGCTTGCCGAAGCAGCCGAGGCCGATAAGAAAATCAATCACGCGAATTTTCTAAAGAACAGCTGGATTAAAGCCCTGAGCAAAAGTGAAGAGCTGAAAAAAGAATCACTTAAGCAGGGTATTTCATGGCAGAAGAATTCTGACCGCATACGCCAGTGGCTGAAAGATGTCCTCAAGCAGGATAATGAGTACATGAATTACCTGGACAAAAAATCACCTTCGGTTGATGAGCAGAAGAAACTGATGAATCATTTATTCAGAAGAGTGATCCTTGGCAAAACAACAATCAATGAATTTTTTGAGGAGGAGGTTTTATACTGGGCCGAAGATCACGACATCGTGAAAGGCATGGTTGAAAAAACAGTGAAGTCATTTAATCCCGAAAAAGATAAAGCGATCACCTTGCCCGTGCTTTCACTGAACTGGGAAGACGATCGTAATTTTATTGAAAAGCTTTTTACCGAAGGTGCAAACCTGAGCCTCAAACATAAAGAGCTGATTGCAAACAACACGCGTAATTGGGAAGTTGAGCGCCTTCCGTTAACCGACAGGATTATTCTGGAGATGGCAATTGCAGAGCTCATCTCGTTTCCAAACATTCCGGTTAAGGTTACCATTAACGAGTACATCGAGCTTGCCAAGAACTATAGTACCCCGAAAAGCCGTCAATTTGTAAACGGTATCTTGGATGTAATGTCGAAAGAGCTGAAATCTGCCGGCAGTGTGAAGAAAAGCGGCCGGGGCCTGATTGATAATAAATAGCCTGTTAAAAAGCTGTTAAATCGGGGAATGGGCCGGATTTCTTGCTGAAAAAGCGTGTAAATCCCCGAAAATCTGCTCAAATTTGAAGTCCTATGAGTAAAAAAAGCGGAAATGCATTTCTGGCGTTCCTGATCGGAGCGGCAGCGGGTGCGGCACTTGGAATTTTGTATGCTCCTGACAAAGGTGTGAATACCCGTCAGAAGCTTTCTTTTCAGTTAGAGAAGTATAAGGATATGCTCCAGAGCTTCCTGAATGATATGATGGCAGGCAAGGAAACTCCCCTGACATCAGAGGCAAAATCACAAGGTCAGAAAGTTGTTGATGAAGCCAAGCTAAAAGCTGAAAAATTGCTCGAAGATGTGGATGAGCTCCTGGAACAGATAAAAGGTAAAAAAGATTAACAGAACAATCAGTACGTATGAAAGCAAAATTGATTTTAGTAGTAATTGCAGCGAGGGCGCTTACAGCTTGTAAGGACCGCGATGCAGAAAAGAAGATTGCAGCATTGGAAGCAAGACTTAATCAAATGGAAGGAAAGAATACTCCTGCTCCAACACCTGCTGCTACTCCGCAGCCGGTTGAGCCTGAAGTGAAACCGGAAGGTCCACTACCGGTACTTGTATTTGAAGAAACGGATTATGATTTCGGTAAGATTAATGAAGGGGATAAAGTAACACACGTTTATAAATTCAAAAACACAGGCGAAGTTCCGTTGATCATCCAGGATGCCAAGCCTTCTTGTGGCTGTACTGCACCTGACTGGACAAAAACTCCTGTTCCTCCGGGCGAGGAAGGATTTGTAAAAGCCGAGTTTGACAGCCAGGGAAAGCCAGGTGCCCAAAACAAAACCATTACGGTTACCGCCAATACATGGCCCAAGCAATCCAAGCTAACGTTTAAAGCCACCGTGAAAGCTAAAGCGGAAGGCGGAGCAGGCCCGGTGCGTTAATTTTCCATTAAAAAAACGGAACATCCCAATCCATCACATGATCGATTGGGATGTTTGTTTTAATACAATAATTTTACAGTTCAATAAACAACCAATATGATAAGTGCAATTTTAGTACAGGCCGCAGCAGGTGGAAGCCCATGGTCTTCAATCATTCTTTTTGGAGGAGTGATTATCGTGTTTTACTTCTTCATGATCCGCCCACAGCAGAAAAAAGCGAAGGATGCCAAGAAATTTGTGGATGAGATTAAGCGTGGCGATTACGTAGTAACTATTGGTGGTGCTCACGGTGAAATAGCCGAGCTGGAAGGCGATACGTTCATCCTCGAAGTTGAAAAAGGCGGAAGAATCCGTTTCAACAAGTCTGCCATTTCGATGGAAGCAACCAAAGCAGCAGCCTCTAAAAAATAACGTGAGCTTTGTAAAGTCGATATTTAATTTTTTACGCTTCAATAAAAGAAACTGGAAGGCCGTAGTACTGTGCATCTTTGCCGCTACGGTCTTCTGGTTTTTTAATGCGCTTAACAAGCGCTATACCACAAACCTCAGCTTCCCGGTAACATTTGAATACGATCACGAACGCTATGTTCCGGTGAGATCTTTGCCAGCCACAATCCGAATGAACGTGACCGGCTCCGGCTGGGATTTATTCAGAAGAAGTGCAGGATTTAAAATTCCCCCGTTGGTTATTCCACTGGAAAAACCAACCGAGGTTCGGAAAATAGTGGGCACAACGTTACCAGGCGTTTTTGCAAGTCAGCTCGAAAGACTTCAAATTAACTTTGTAATTACCGATACGGTGCGCGTTTCGGTGGACGAAATGATAACCCGGAAATTTAAGGTCAGCCTCGATTCCGCAAGTCAGTATATTCATCCCGAGTACGGATTAAAAACCAATCCTTTAATTATACCCGATTCAGTTTCACTAACCGGGCCAAAGCAACTAATCAATCCGCTTCCGGCAACGCTGCAGCTCGCGGTTAAAGAGCGTGATCTTAAAAAAAATTATCAGGACGAAGTTGAGCTGGATATTCGTCATAAGAATTTAATCACAGTTGATCCGCAAAAGATCAACCTGTCACTCAACATTGTGAAGTATGTAGAAGTGAACAAGCGTGTTCGGCTTGCCATTATCAACATTCCTTCGCGCCTCAAACAAGGCGGAGTGATCAAGGAGGTAAGCTGTTCATATCGTCTTCCGGCTGATGCGGCAAAAACATTTTCAGGCGATTCACTGGTTGCAGTAATTGATCTGAAGAATACACCTCACGGAAATCATAAGCTTGTTCCTGAAATCCAGGGATTACCTGCACACGCGTCACTTTTAAAAGCAGATACGGTTCTTGTTAATTTTTAGTTAATGAAGAAACCTTTACAAATAGGCATCACCGGAGGCATCGGCTCAGGGAAAAGTCTCGCTTGCAGAATTTTTAATCTGCTTGGAGTTCCTGTTTACGATGCAGACAGCCGGGCGAAATCCTTAATGACCACCGATGGAATATTAGTATCTCAGATTAAGAAAGAATTCGGAGTATTGTCTTTTCGGGAAAATGGAAGTGTGAATCGTGAGTATCTCGCAGCACATGTTTTCAATAATCCTGAAAAATTAACAGTATTAAATAAACTGGTGCATCCGAGAGTGGGAGAAGATTTTGAGCATTGGGTGAGAGAGCAGCATGCTCCATATATTTTAAAGGAGGCTGCTTTGTTGTTTGAAGCGAAATCGAATCAAACACTGGATAAGATAATCGTGGTTCATGCACCGGAAGCATTGCGGATTAAACGTGTGCTTGAACGTGATAGGCATCGTACAGCGCAAAACGTGAAGGATATTATCAGCAATCAGTTAAACGAAGAGGAAAAATTGAAGCTTGCAGATTATACGCTTATTAATGATGAAAGCCGGCCACTCATCCCTCAGGTACTGGATCTTCACAAACAATTTCTCGCAATGGCACAATAAATGTGCAGCTGATTAATCCCGAATAAATTTGTTCAAAAAAGAAATGCATAATTCACGATTAAACCTTCTGTCGATTCTTGTTTTTAGTTTGGCAATTGTTGCCTGCGGAAAAAAGGAAACACCGGGACCAACTGGTCAGGCCCGGCAGATGGGTACTCCGCAGGTAGATGGCTTTATTGTGCGTCCGCAAAGCATCAGCGATAAAATTGAAGTGCCGGGATCAATTTTACCGGGTGAGCAAACTCAGATTCGGGCAGAGGTAAGTGGCCGGGTGGTGCAGCTAAATATTAAAGAGGGAACGATGGTTCAGAAAGGGGCTTTGTTGGTAAAGCTGTTTGATGGTGATCTTCAAAATCAGTTAAAGAAGCTTCAGGTTCAGCTGGAGATTGCCAACACAACTGAAAAACGGCAAGCTGAATTATTAAAGATCAATGGGATCAGTCAGCAGGACTATGATCTGGTGAAATTAAACGTAAGAACATTAGAAGTCGATATCGAAGCAACGCAGATCGCGATTGTTAAAACCGAGATCAGGGCTCCTTATTCCGGACAACTTGGTTTAAGAAGCATCAGCATGGGGGCATACATATCGCCTGCCGATGTAATCACCACGTTGCGCCAGGTGGAAGAGCTTAAGCTTGAATTTTCTGTACCCGAGAAATATGCAAAAGAAGTTAAGAAAGGCGATCGCATAACTTTTCATGTGGACGGGGGTCAACGCATGCATACAGCAACTGTGATTGCAACAGAAAACAGCGTTGAGCAAACCACCCGAACGCTACGCATCCGTGCGCTGGTGGATAAAGTAGACAAAGAGCTCGTGCCGGGAGTTTTTGCGCGCATTAATCTACAGCTGGGTATCATGAACGATGCTTTGCTTGTGCCAACGCAGGCACTTGTTTCAACGGCTCGTAATAAACAGGTTGCTGTGCTCAGAAGGGACAGTGTTATTTTTAATGTTGTAGAGACTGGTGTTAGAGATTCTGCTTTTGTGCAAGTAACCAATGGCTTAAAGGCTGGTGATACAATTGTCACTACCGGACTAATGGTATTGAAGCCGGGTTCGAAAGTGAAAGTTGTTCGCGTAAATAAATAAAAGAGCAGAGCATGAACATTTCTGAATTAAGTCTGAAGCGCCCCGTATTCGCAATTGTGATGAATATTATCATCGTTGTGTTTGGGGTGATCGGCTTTACTTTTCTTGGGGTTCGTGATTATCCGGCTATTGATCCGCCAAACGTAAATGTTAGCACATCGTACTCCGGGGCCAATGCAGATATTATTGAGTCGCAAATCACGGAGCCACTCGAAAAAGCGATCAACGGAATTGCAGGTATTAAAAACATAACCTCCTCTTCCAGCGTAGGCAGAAGCAATATCAACATTGAGTTTGAACTGGGTATTGAACTGGAGGCTGCCGCCAACGATGTGCGTGATAAGGTTTCGCAGGCTGTGCGTTCACTTCCGCAGGATCTGACAGCCCCACCCGTTGTTTCAAAAGCTGATGCAAACTCGGATGCGATCATTACCATGACCGTACAAAGCGCAAGCAAGAATCCGTTACAACTTACCGAGTATGCGAATAATGTTCTGGTAGAAAGACTGCAGACCATTCCGGGTGTAAGCAGCATCCAGGTGTGGGGGGAACGCAGGTATGCAATGCGCATCTGGCTCGATCCTTCAAAATTAAGTGCATACGGCCTTACCGCACTTGATGTTCAAAATGCGTTGAATCGCGAAAACGTTGAGCTGCCTTCCGGAAAGATCTATGGTAACAATACTGAACTTACCGTAAGAACATTCGGAAGATTATATACCGAAGAGGATTTTGAAGGTGTGATCATTAAATCTTCTCCTGAAGTTGGGGATATTCGTTTGAAAGATATTGGCGAAGCAATCCTGGGTCCTGAAAATGAAGAATCCATTCTTCGCGAAAGCCGCATCCCGATGGTGGGGTTGGCAATCGTACCGTTACCCGGTGCAAACTATGTATCCATCTCGGATGAGTTTTATAAGCGGATGGATCAAATCAAAAAAGAGGTCCCGGAAGACATTACGCTGAACATTGCACTCGATCAGACGGTATTTATTAAGCGTTCTATTTCTGAAGTAGAAGAAACGTTATTGATTTCATTTCTTCTGGTTGTTCTGATCATTTATCTGTTCTTCCGCGATCCGATTATTGCATTACGTCCGTTGATTGATATTCCGGTATCGTTAATCGCCACATTCTTCATCATGTACCTCTGTGGGTTCTCGATCAATGTGCTAACCATGCTGGGAATTGTGCTCGCTACGGGGTTAGTAGTGGATGATGGAATTGTTGTTACAGAGAATATTTATAAAAAGCTCGAGCAGGGCATGAACAAATACAAGGCTGCTTTGGAAGGTTCGAAAGAAATCTTCTTTGCAGTGCTTTCAACATCCATTACACTGGCTGTTGTGTTTCTGCCAATATTGTTCTTGCAGGGCTTTACCGGCAGATTATTCCGTGAGTTTGGTGTTGTTGTTGCAGGTGCGGTATTGATCTCTTGTTTTGTATCGTTAACACTTACTCCCGTATTGAGCGTAAAGCTGTCGGGTAAGCACGGAGTGCAATCGTGGTTCTATCGTGTTACCGAGCCCTTCTTCCAGCGTATGGAAAGCGGCTATCATAACTTGTTATCCGGGTTTGTAAAAATTCGCTGGGTTGCATTGGTTATGATCCTGTTTTGTATCGGTGCTGCTGTACTGATCTTCCCGCAACTGAAATCAGAATTGGCCCCTATGGAAGACCGTAATCAGTTCAGGATGCAGCTTTCGGCTGCAGAGGGAACTGCCTACGAATACATGGATAATTATACAGCTGCACTT
>CAZHQP010000156.1:0-6846 GCA_964534735.1 uncultured Roseivirgaceae bacterium | reverse complement strand
AATGGATGAGAACACTCCTTTCAGACTAACACCTAAGGTAAAAGCCGATACCGTATGACTCTTGCTAATAACCAGCACGGTCTCGCCCGACTTAAAAGACCCGGTCTCAACACCCGTGGCATCATAACCCTGAATCTCGCCATAGCCTAAATGCTGAACTCCAAAAGAAACAGTTCCGATCCGATCAAACTTATGGGTATAGGCAAACGAAGCCTGCCCGATATCCGCTACATAAAACGTATATCCGGCAGAAGCATATCCGGCTAACGAATCAGTTACAAGCGCTGGATTATTGAAGAAAAAATTTACGTCCCGGTTCGCAAGCGAAACATTCACTCCGCCCAGGCCGGCAAGGCGGGCATTCGCGGGTACATTCAAAAACTCGTAGGAATTCCTTCCCCCAAACTGCGCAACGCTGTTACCAGCGATGATTATTCCAAATAGGATCAGGTATACTTTGCGCACGCTGCAATATCGCCTAATTACTTGTGAGAGGCAATTAGTTAAGCAACGGCTGCTTCACATCCGAAAGTGTGAACTGAACCGGATTTTTCACCCGGTCTTTCAGCAACGCCAGTTTCAACACATCTCCCACATTCTCGACATAGTAAAAAGACAATCCTTTAATGTAGTGCTGCTCGATTTCATCAATATCGCGCTGGTTCTTTTTACTCAGGATAATCTCCTTGATACCGCTGCGCTTGGCAGCCAGAATTTTTTCCTTGATCCCTCCAACCGGAAGAACTTTTCCTCGCAAGGTAATCTCACCCGTCATGGCAAGCTTTGATTTTACTTTGCGCTGGGTATAGATGGAAGCCAGCGATGTCAGCATCGTTATACCTGCTGAAGGTCCGTCTTTCGGAACAGCGCCTGCCGGTACGTGAATGTACAGGTCATACTGTTGGAATACACGGTGATCGATACCAAGCTCTTCTGCATTTGCTTTAAGATAAGATAGTGCTGCAACCGCAGATTCTTTCATCACATCACCCAACTGACCTGAGATAGTAAGATTTCCTTTTCCTCTGTTCAGACTTGATTCAACAAAAAGTATCTCACCGCCAACCTGAGTCCATGCCAGGCCAGTTACCACACCGGCAACATCGTTGCCCTGGTAAAGTTCTTCATCAAAAACTTCAGCGCCCAATACTTTGCGAACGGTTTCTTCTGTGATTTCTTTGTCATACTTCTCTTCCATTGCCAATGATTTAGCAATGTTGCGCACAACAGTTCCGATCTTACGCTCCAGGTTTCTTACACCTGACTCTCGTGTATAACTGTCGATAATTTTAGCAATCGCTTTCTTGGATATCTTAACATCTGAAGATTTTAATCCGTGCTCCTTCAATTGTTTGGGCACCAAGTGCTTAATCGCAATTTCAATTTTTTCTTCCTGTGTATAGCCGGTAATCTCAATGATCTCCATCCGATCGCGTAACGCAGGGTGAATTGTATCAAGCGAGTTGGCTGTTGCAATGAACAATACTTTCGAAAGATCATACTCTACTTCCAGGAAGTTATCACCAAACGTACTGTTCTGTTCCGGATCTAAAACTTCCAGCAAAGCCGATGAAGGATCACCCCTGAAATCAGAACGCACTTTATCAATCTCATCCAGGATAAACACCGGATTGGATGATTGAGTCTTTTTAATATTCTGTAAAATCTTACCCGGCATTGCGCCTACATAGGTTTTGCGGTGCCCGCGAATCTCAGCTTCATCATGCACACCCCCTAACGACATGCGAACATATTTCCGGTTCAATGCTTTTGCAACGGAACGCCCTAATGAGGTTTTACCAACTCCGGGAGGTCCGTATAAACACAAAATCGGGCCTTTCATATCGCGCTTTAGCTTAAGCACGGCCAAATATTCCAGAATACGTGTCTTAACTTTTGTTAAGCCAAAGTGATCTTTATCGAGAATCTTTTTAGCATTCTGCAGATCAAAGTTGTCTTCGGTATATTCAGCCCACGGCAGGTCAAGCATAAACTCCACGTAGTTCATCGCTACCGGGTACTCAGCCGAAGCAGGGTTTACACGCAACAATTTATCGAGCTCTTTATTGAAATGCTGGGCAGCTTCCTTCGGCCATTTCTTTTGTTCACCGCGTTTGCGGAATTGCTCTACTTCTTTATCCGGAGTGTCGTACCCTAATTCATCCTGCAAAACACGAATCTGCTGACGTAAAAAATAATCGCGCTGTTGCTGATCAATGTCGGTGTGTACTTTTTTCTGGATCTCATTTTTGATCTCCAGCATCTGGATTTCCTTTAGCATGTATTGCAGCAGCAATGTTCCGCGTTCGCTGATGTTATGGGTTTCGAGAATCTTTTGCTTTTCTGTAACATCCACATTCAGATTCGAAGAAAGAAAATGAACAAGAAATTGCATGCTCTGGATATTATCCAACGCCACATGTGCCTCCTGAGGAATTTCGGGATTAAGCTTTAATATTTTTGAAGCCGAGTCACGCAATGATTGCGCGAGGGCTTTTGCTTCTTTTGTCTTGAGATCAAGTGCTTCGTCAAGCTGCAACTCAATGCGTGCGGTGAGGTAGGGTTCTTCCTGAACAAACTCGCGGATTGAAAAGCGGTTCTTTCCCTGAATGATAATGGTTGTGTTACCATCAGGCAGTACCAGCATTTTAATGATTCGTGCAACCGTTCCGGTCTTATATAAATCTTCAATGCCCGGCTCTTCCGAAAGCGGATTTTTCTGTGCAACAACACCAATGATCCGGTTTCCCTGATAAGCCTTCTTAACCAGACGAATGGATTTTTGCCTTCCGACCGTAATTGGAATAACAACACCGGGAAACAAAACTGTATTTTTTATCGGTAGGATCGAAAGCTCTTCAGGAAGGTCGTCAACTTTCAGGTCACTGTCCTGCTCAGGGTTAATCATCTGAATCAAGTCATCCGTTTCATCCTGGGCCATGTGCAGCGGTAATGATTTAAACATAGAATAAAATGCCATTATGGCACGTCAAATGCTTTCTCAGCTTCAGATCGTGCGGGCAGGTTAACCCGACAATAGTAATGCCAACCGGGGCCTTCCTGCCGCATCAGCAGGTTGTAAAAGAAGCGAAATTGTCCCAACTTTAATCAATCCGATTTTTTACGAAACCGATTTGTGTTGAAAATCCATTTTTTTACCTGTTTAGTGATTATTTGCTCCGTTTCCCTGTTTGAAGCTGCTGCACAAAAGCCTAACAAAAAATTTAAGAAGGGCGGTGAAATTGAGCTTAACGATAGCCTGACAACCTTCAGTCAGTCTGACATCTTTACGTTCCCTAATGTAAATGTGATACCGTATTACAAGGATGAAAAGAAACTGAACTACCTTCTTCAGCTTGAAGCTTCGTACGCAGATAAGGAGCAGTATCGGGATCTGAAAAAATATGTTGCGAGCTTCGGCATCGAAAACTTTTCCAAGAATACACTCATGCTCTGGCAGCTCGCCAAGCTTTCCGGAAAGTTCGGTCCCAAAGGTGAAAACGTTTTGCTCTACAAGCTTGTGTTGAAGCACCATCGCCATGACATTAACGGAAAAGACGTTCAGTATGAATACGACACGCTTATCCGAAATGAAAAAGATTATTATGTTCCGTTAAAACAGTATTATGACCTGGTCGATTACCGCAAAGAAATTGACACGCTTCGGCCTCCGCAAGGTGTGCTGATCAATATGGGACAATCCGTTAATTCAGGTAAACCGGATTACGCTCCCACGATTGGAAATGTAGATACGCTGCTTCTGTTTTCTTCCAAGCGAAATACGCATTCATCAACCATTGACCGAACATACGATGAAGACCTTTTCTTCAGCGTTCGTGACATGGGCTTATGGATGGATGCACAGGAATTCAAAAATATCAATACGAGTTACAACGAAGGCTCAGCATCATTAAGCCAGGACGGGAAATATTTATACTTCGCCCGATGCAACTCTCCCGACTCGTACGGTAACTGTGATATTTTCGTAGCTGAACAGCTTGGAGAAAAAGGCTGGGGCAATGTTCACAACCTCGGCAAGAACATTAATACCAATTCGTGGGATTCACATCCTTCGCTTTCACATTCAGGGGACACTTTGTTTTTTACTTCCGACCGGTTAGGCGGGTTCGGGATGGCTGATATTTATTACTCGGTAAAAGATGCGCAGGGAAACTGGCAGCAGGCAAAGAACATCGGGCCAATTGTTAATACACGAGGAAATGATGTTAGCCCTTTCTTTCATCATAAGTTCAATGTGCTGTACTTCAGCTCTGATGGCCAGCCGCTGAACTTCGGAAACTTTGATATCTATAAATCTTACCTGCATGGTACTGCCTGGGAAGAACCAAAGAATATTGGTCCGCTTGTGAATGGCGAAGGCAGTGAATACTATTTCACGATCGACTCAGAATCAAAGGAGCTTTACTATGCGCGATCAGAAACCGATCCGAATGACCTGGATCTCCACTCCTTCCCAGTGCCGATGGAGGCACATCCGGAAGCGATTGTTACCTTGAAAGGATCATTAAAAGATAATTCCGGGAAACCATTGAAAGGAATTGTTTCAATCATTGATCTCGAAGAAGGAATTGAAGTTGCTCCGAAATTTTTACGGCCTGATGGCAGCTTTGATTTCAGCCTGATTAACAAGCGGAAATATTTATTGATCATTCAGGGTGATGACTTTTTCCGGATTGAAGAAATCTTTTTCCTGGATGGTGACATGGAGATCAATCGTACCACGGAAATCATTGAGCCCAAGCTTGCTTTCAAATCGCTGGAGTTTGAAAACGGAAAGGCAGATATTCTGGAAGCCATGCATCAGGATCTGGACCGCATCGCCAACTTCCTGATCGATCATCCGAAGTACAGCCTGAATATTTCCGGTCACACCGATTCGCAGGGCAAGGAAGATTCAAACCTGCGTTTATCACAGGCACGAGCTGATGCGATTAAAGCTTACCTCGTATATCAATTTAAAATTGAGCCGGATCGCATCAATGCACACGGCTACGGCAGCGCTAAAAAGATTGTTGAAGAAAAGACAGAAGAAGATAAACGCTTGAACCGAAGAGTAGAGTTTGAAATCCTGCACCCGGATAATAATTAACCTATGAAATCAGTTCTTACAGGGTTACTTGTTGTAATTTCTCTTGTTGGCTATACGCAAACTCGAACTGTACAGGTAGACTCAACAAAAAGCGCTTCAACATTTGATTGCTTCTCGCTTACAAAGCCTTTATATGTTGTGAACAAAAAAATTGTTCCCTGCGATAGCATCGCAGCCATAGATCCAAACGACATTCTGGAAATCCAGGTTTTAAGAGATGCTTCGGCCGAGGCTTTATATGGAGCTGAAGGCAGCAAAAACGGAACTGTTATTATTACAACAAAGAGCTACCTGCTGCCTCAGGAGCGTAATAAAAAGAAAACAAAAAAGCCCTGAGATCAGGGCTTTTTTATGAGTCAAAGTATTCGCTTAAACAATTCCCTGGATAAGCTTCGCGATATCGTTATAGAATACAAAGATCATGAGCAAGATCAGTATGGCGAACCCGATCTTCAATGAAGTTTCAAAGAACTTCTCAGACGGCTCACGGCCTGTGATCATCTCGTATAATAAGAATACCACGTACCCGCCATCCAACGCTGGTATTGGCAATAAATTCATAAAGGCAAGCACCATCGAAAGTAACCCGGTCATGGTCCAGAAACGAATCCAATCCCAGTTTCCTCCATACGCCTTGGCAATTCCAATCGGGCCTGATAAAGAATCTTTTAACGGGATCTGACCTGAAAATATCTTCTTGAAGGCTTTAAGCTGAGTCCAGATCACGCCAAACGCACGACCTGTACCCAATCCGATCGACTGACCGAACGTATAGGTAATATGCGTAAGCTCTTTTTCGTCAATTCCTTTGGCAACAATACCCAAGCGGGTATAACCCTGGTAATTTGCTTTAAAGGATTTTATCTCACCTCCCCTTTTTACCTTCAGTGATAGCGTATCGATCTTCTTTCCAACCACCAGGCTGGCAAGCTCATCATAATACAGGATAGGTTGTCCCTGCACCTCGGTAATAACATCACCTTTTTGTAAACCAATGGTAGAAGCAAAAGTCTTCACTTCATTCTTAGCTGTGTCGTAAGGTTTATACACCTCTTCAACGCGACCAACTTCCGGAGCCCAGCGCTCCTGCACAAAGCTCATCGCAGCCTTTTTTGAATTGAAGTTTTTAATGAAATCTTCCGGGATGGTTATGATCATTTCTTTACCATCACGAACAATTGTATAGGTAGGATTTTGTGAAAGCAAAACATTTGCATCGGATACATCGGAGAAGTCTTCAAACTCTTTGCCATTGATCTTAATGATCTTATCACCGGTTTTCAATCCGATCTGCTCCGCGAGCGACAGCGCATAAATTCCGCCATTGTTATTTACATACTTCGTTGGGACAAACGTATCGCCAATAAAGTAGGTAAGACAAATGAAAATGATAATCCCTACGATTACGTTTACAATAATTCCGCCTAACATAACGATCAGGCGCTGCCACGCTGGTTTTGAGCGAAACTCCCACGGCTGTGTCGGAGTTTTCATCTGCTCTTTGTCCATTCTTTCATCCACCATGCCGGCAATTTTTACATAGCCGCCTAATGGGAACCAGCCAATTCCAAATTCAGTATCACCTTTCTTGTATTTGATCAGTGAAAAGTTAAGCACATTGGCCAGCGGAAATAAAAAGTCGAAGAAGAGGTAAAACTTTTCTACGCGTATTTTAAACATGCGGGCCGTAATGAAATGACCCCATTCATGCACTGCAATTAAAATCGAAAGGTTCA
>CAZHQP010000155.1:0-6876 GCA_964534735.1 uncultured Roseivirgaceae bacterium | reverse complement strand
AATTTGGTCCGGGTTTACCCGAAAAATCGCGGGTACCAGCCTTGAATGCTTTGCGTGGGCAACTGCCGAGAACTTTATCTGGAAAGCAACGCGTGCAACGATTCCGGGGAAAGGCCCAATCCCGATTCATATGGTTTACATGCCTGAGCGGGCAAAGTTCTTTGAGGAAGCTGGTAAGATATCGCGTCATGCACTTGAATTTTATTCAACGCTTTGGACACCATATCCTTTCCCGCAGTTAACCATGCAGGATGGCCCGAGTGCAGGTATGGAATACCCGATGGTGATTAATTCGAATCAGGGTGCAGCAGATCATGAAACCGCACATCAATGGTGGCCAATGGTTGTGGGCAATAATGAAACGCGTTACGGCTGGATGGATGAAGGCTTTAATCAATTTATGAATATACTATCAGATGCGGATTTTGAAGGAAAGCCGTCTACTCTTGATGGCCTTGGCCAAAGCTATGGAAAGATGAGCGGTGACGAGAATGAAGCTCCTATGATGTGGAGTGCGAATGATGCCGGCTCAGGTTATGGATTCCAAACGTATTCCAAAACCCCGTTGATGCTTTCCATGCTGGGCGGAGTTGTGGGCGATCAGGCTGTTATCAATGCAATGAAAAAGTATTCCGCAACCTGGGCCTATAAACATCCGTCTCCATGGGATTATATGTTCTTTATGGAGAACGAGCTTGGACAGGATCTTGAGTGGTTCTGGTACTACTGGCTGTTTACAACTGAATCGGTGGAAGGATCTATTCAGGATGTAAAAACTGTTAAAGGCAAAACAACTGTAACCGTTCATGAAGCCGGTCAAATGCCATCACCGGTTGTGCTGAAAGTTGAGTTTGAAGCAGAAGGGCCAGCAATTAAAACGCTTCCAAACGCAAAGATGATCGATGCTACAACGGCTGAAGTTACCTGGCCGGTATCGGTTTGGTTTAGCGGTAATCGTACGTTTAATGCGGAAATGAATTTTGGTGAGCGCAAGATCAAGAAGATCACATTTGATCCGCACGGCCGTTTCCCGGATTCTAATCCGGCTGATAACATGTGGATCAGGCAGTAAGTGGTGAGTTAAGTATATAAAAAGGAGGACAATTGTCCTCCTTTCTTTCTACACTTTTTTTTTGTTTATCTCGATCTTTTTCGGGAAGATGAAGACTGAGATCTGTTATTGCTGTTGCCAAAAGATTTGCTCCTTTCATGGCCTGGTGCTGACCGCGTTCTCGATTGCTCAAAGCTTCTGCTTCTTTCTACGGAGGTTGAACGTCTTGCAGGCGCTTCATATCTTGGCTGCTGAACAGTTGAGCGCGTTCTGTCATCTGATCGTGTTGCAGGATTTGTTCTCCGGTCAGCAGCTGCATTCCAGTCTGAACGTGAGCTACGATTTGAATCCCGTTGAAGACTGCTTCGATTATTGTCGAACGTAGTTTGCGAACGGTTAGCATCCCGATTCGTTTCCTGTGAACGATTTCTTACTTCTGCAGACCGATCTGACCGGTAATCATTCCGGTTTGTTGTCCGGCCATCATTACTCCGGCTGCGGCTGATCGTCCGATCATCACGGTGTGTTGAGCGATATTGCGCAACCTGCGTTTGATGCCTGCTTCGGACAATTACTGAAGTAGAACGGTGCGGGCGATAAATCTCACGTGCATAAACTATGCGGTGTGAATGGCATCGTGCATAATAAGGTCTGTATGGCTGCCACCATCCGTAATAGCGGTAGTAGGCTACTGGTCTCCAACTGTACCACCAGATTGGTCTTACACTCCAGCTCCAGGGCGAAACCCAAACGGTATAGTATGGACCATAAACATATTGAACCGATGGCCATGACCATACATTCACAACCGTTACTGCGGTGCTCGCACCTGCATTCACACGAACTTCCTGTGTGGGCTCAATAATTGTTTCAATTCCATATATATCTTCATCACCTGTGATCTGCAACACAGCTTTTCCATTGGCTAATTTTTCAAGCTCAATCACGGCCACATCCTGACTTTCGGTGTTGGATACAATGGCCTGAATGATGAACGCGTGCACGTTACCATCCTGCTGATCAATTACCCGCAGATAATCGATGTTACCATCGCCATTCAGGTCAAGGTTATTGACTTTCGAATTTTCAGCATTCAGCATGCGTTCAAATTCTTCCGGGGAGGCTGACTTCTTGAAAAGCTCAAGCGCACCTTCGAGGCTGAAGTCGTCACCGGGAACTTCCTGATTAACGCTTTGACCCGACACTGCCATTCCCCCACACATCAGGAAGAACAGCGTTACTAGTTTCAACCCACTGTTTTTCATACGCTTCATCATTTGTTGTAAGCGTATTTAAACAAAGAATGCGCCAAAGCTTAAAATGGCGATTTTAAGCTGATTGAACAGTTTATTTAAATTATCACGGCCTTTGTGGAGTATTTGAAAAGCCGAAAATATCTGTAAAAAGCGCCTGAACCATATATGAGAATCACTACAGGTTTTCTTAAAAGTATAGGAGTAACTCCTATATAAAAAGATAGCTTCTTGGAATTTTTTCGTATTTGAAAGTAATTCCCGCCCACCATCATGAACAAGCGAATTACATGTCTGAGCATTTGTTTTCTTGTATTTTCCTGTGTTGTGCAAGCCCAGCATAACGCGTACACAAACCCATTGGATGCAACAACCCGTGTAGCTTCAAGACCCAATGATTCAATTGTATCACGTGTTGTCACCAGACGGGTTTCAAATTATTACTTCTTCAAGACCGTACGTGAACTCAGCACACCTTCTACAATTCCATTCCCGCTGCTGAGCATTACCCATAACACATATGGTACACAAAAGCGACCGTTTGTTCTTGATGCAGATATCGTAACACCAATCGCTATCGGTGGCAAACGTTGGGCTATCGGAAACTGGATGCATACGGTTCATATCATTCCGCAGTTTAAGATTCGCGTATTTCAGAATGATCCTTCCGTAGGAGATAAATCCATGCCGGTGCGAACGCCTGGTACTATTCCCGGAGTTACGTATTACGGAGCATTGCGCAAATGGTGGGACCCAAACGAAACAAAAGGCTTTAATCTTTTGAACAACCTGTATTTCGGATTCAAAGCATTTCATCATTCCAATGGTCAGGACGGTCCGGAATACAGTACAGCTAAACCAGGTACGATCAACACCTATAATGGAAACTTTGCTGAGCAGGTAGTGTTTGAATTTATAGCAGGGGGCAAAACCATATTGCTTCCGGATAATGGAGGAGCGTTGAATAGCAAAGGTAATAAACGAAGACTATCGAATAACAAGCCAGGAAAAGAAATCTATATCAAAGCAACTAACCGGCATGAAATATTCTGGAAAGCCGGCTATGAACTTCATCCGCAAAAAATCTCCAGTCAGGCTTTTGATTCACTTAGCATTTATGGACGTCATCGGTTAAACCTGACGTTAGGATTAAGTCTGTCACCAGGTCTGACTGAATTTATTGGTGATGGCACTCACTGGTGGGATGTTGTGGAAGAAAGCAATTACGAACGGTGGCGGTTTACAATAGACGTCAACTACATCCTGGATGGTGATTACCGCAGCGGCAATACACTTAATCCGGAAGCCATTCCTTTTTTCAACGCAACAAAACGGCTTAACCTGTGGGCTACTGCGTATTGGATTATGGGCGCGTCACGGCACTCTGCTTTGTTTGCACAGTTTGGTTACTACGGATCAGACAACTACAACATTTATTTTAATCAAAGTATATGGAATTTCCGGTTTGGACTGGCCTTTGGATTTTTTGATCAACCGGATACTCCTGATAAAAAATAACCTCACTATATAACCCCATTTTATGAGTAAGAAATTAAAAGTCAAGGTTGTTATGTTTGGAAACAGCCTGGAAGAAAAAAGCAGGTATATCTTTTACAGAAGTGGTCCGATGGGATCAGATAATTCCGAATGCGGATCAATTCAGAGAAAAGTCTTAAAGAAGAAAGTAAAGTGGGAGCAGAGTGGTACGTGTACAGATGGTAAGCAGATCTGGAAGATCGAATTTCTTTAAATCATTGTATCCATTTCTTTTTTTGATTGATCATACCCTAAAAACTTATGCCTGTAAAACAAAAAACTTTTGAAGTCGGCCTGGTAATGGCTGGTGCGGTTTCAGCGGGAGCATATACGGCCGGTGTTATGGACTTTCTCTTAATGGCGCTTGAAGACTGGTATGCTGCCAGGAAGGAAGGGAAGAATGTTCCTGATCATGACGTGTGCATTAAAGTAATGACGGGCGCATCAGCTGGAGGAATGACTACTGCACTTACTACAGTAGAAATGATCCAGCGTGCAGCGGAGCCCGGCCGGTCGAGCGTCAAAGGGTTTCAATCAAAAATGTACGAAGCCTGGGTTGACAGAATTGATATCTCGGAATTGCTTAAAACGAATGATTTGAAAGATGGGGAGATAAAATCACTTCTTGATTCTTCCATTCTCGATACCATCGCAAACGAAGTACTGAACATTTCAGCTATCCCAAAATGGAAAGGTTTGCCCTATGTTGAAAAAGACCTGAAGTTGTTTCTAACCTTAAGCAATCTTCGGGGGCTGCCTTACGATATTAAGTTAAACGGACAAACCGGTCTGCCCCACGGTATGAGCGATCATGCTGATTATCAATATCTCAAGATCACTGATCAAACCGATGCCGCTGACTGGATTAAGCTTCGTAATGCGGCAATCGCAACAGGTGCATTTCCGGTAGGACTTGCTCCACGGCTTATTGAACGTGACCTGAATGAGTATAAAGAACGCATTAATAAAGACGGACGTGATATTTCCGGCCTGATGAAAGTTAGAGGTTCGAACAAGCCATACACGTTTGTGGCAGTGGATGGCGGCTTGCTGAACAACGAGCCTATTGAGCTTGCGCGATCTGTGTGGCAGAATGTGAAAGCCGAACGAAAAGAGACTATCCATGAATACGATGATGTGCTGCAGGCCAGAAAAGAAATTGAATCTCAAACTCCCGAATGTCCGTATGCACTCATTCTGATTGATCCATTCCCCGATCAGGTGGACCTGGGAAAAGACGCAACCCCGGAAGATGCAACCTTATTGAATATTCTTGGACCTATTATCGGAGCATTACGGTCTCAAAGTCTGTTCAAGGTTGAAGAGTTACTGCATGCCGCTGATGAAACAAAACTTGACAGGTTTTTGATTTCACCGATTCGCTACACCGAAACCAATACGCTTGCCTTGAATGCACTTGCTTGCGGATTCTTTGCAGGGTTTGGCGGATTTATTTCGCATGATTTTCGTCATCACGACTACGAGTTGGGTAAAAGAAACTGTCAACGGTTTCTAAAAGAGTACTTTACCATGCCAATTGAAGATGCAGAGAAGCTCGGATGGTATGCTAAAGATTCTGTTACCAATCTGGAAGATTATCTGACAGAAGACAAAAAGAGCTATCAGATTATTCCAATCATTAAAGGTTCACGTGCAGATGCAAAGCTCGAAAAAGTAGAATGGCCTGCATACACAAAAGTGCAATCCGAAAAGCTAAAGAAGCAAATCAAAACCCGTGTGAGCGCATTGCTCAGCATTTCGCTGCCCTTAAGCTGGGCAAGCAAACGCTGGATTTTTGTTTTAATCATCCTGTTGCTTTTGCTGGCCGCTTCAGGTGAGTTCGTGAAGGCGGCACAAACGCAATGTGGTTGCGAAATTATAATCAACGGATTGAAAAATTCATACATCCTTACACTGCAGGCCATATTTTTCCTGGCTGCAGTCGCATTGATTATTATCCGATTTGTGAAACGCATGATTGCCATAAAGCTTGTGAAGGGAGCACATGATATGATTCTGAAATATATCAGGCAATGGGGAATTAAGATTGTTTAAAAGAAATATTAAACATTACGATGAGCACACCCGTTTCAAAAAGCTCTGTATCACACTCTGCTACCGCTGTATTTATTATAATGGCACTTGCGATCAGCGGACTTGTTCTATCGTATGCCGTAATTATCAATGAAGTGCTTCCGGGTGATGATGCACATTATATCTATGTACCTGTCCAGCATCCAGATTATAAGGACTCTACATACTTTGTTGTTATCGGGCAAACGGGAACGATTCCAGACAGTGCTTCTCAGAAAATTATGGCTAAGATGGATTCGACCCACGCGGTGAAGATCAAAACCAGCAATCTTTCCAGAAGCTTATTCACATTCAACAAGAACCCTGTATTGCTGGTCTGGCTGATGATTTATTGCATTATGGTGGGTACTGCACTTGCCTTGCTCTTGCCCCTCACTATGCTGATTGGCAGAATGATCCGCGATTTTAAAATTTCAACTCGGGCAATTATAGGAAGTCTTATAACGCTGGCTATACTTGCCACAGCTCTTTGTTTTTTCAGCAAAGGCAAATCAGTTAATTTATTAAGTGCGTTTGGTATCATTAAAGAATTTCATATTCTGTTTAGTTCAACGACTGGAATTGAAGCGCTTGTCTATTTAACCATTGGGATCGGGTGTGTTGCGGTATATGGAATGATCATGATCAACCTGGGAGTGACAAACCTGATACAAACCAGCCATTTCATAATATTGGACATTCCTGCACGATTCACCCGATTAAAAGACGAGCTTAAATTTCACCTGACTGCAGTTTCTGTATTAATTATGTTTTCGGTGATTACTACGGCTTTTATTCAACAAGCGATCGAAAAAACTATTACAATCAAAGGCTTCCCGATTTTTCCGTCAGAGTATGTCTATGCCTACGGGCTTGTATTTACCATTTTGCTGGCCGTAATTTACCTGCCGACAGATTATCATTTAAAACTTGCTGCAAAACAGGTAGCGGCTAAAATTCCGG
>CAZHQP010000154.1:0-6908 GCA_964534735.1 uncultured Roseivirgaceae bacterium | reverse complement strand
CCTTCTTTTGCATAGAACGGAGAGTTGTTGATCGTAAATAACATACTCATGGTAGAGATGGCGAGACCGCGGATCTGAGCAACCTTTTCGATATCGCCTTCACGGTTGTATAAGGCAAATGTCTCGGCAGCACTGCTGACTTTCTCTTTCGGAGTCTTGACTAATTTATTCAAATAGTGGGCTTCATTTCCCTCAAATAATATCTCGCCTCTCCAACTTGCCTGCCGAAGCCTGGCACCCTTTGAAGCAATCAGTATCGCAACATTTTCAAGTGATTTTACATACTTTTTGATTTTTGCTTTCGCTTTCACATGAGCATGATGTTCCTGAAGCGGAACAAAAAATTTGTCATGCAGCAGGCTATTGAAATGATTCACTGATTTCCGCAGACCATCTGCCAATTTCCCGAAAGATTCCTGATGATAGGCCTCATCAAAATTTCGCTCAATCCAGATTTGTGTTTTTGAAGCTATCTCCTCCAGGGTAATCGCCTCACGAAGAAGGGTTGAGTTAAGTTTAATGGTTTCTTTCAACGCATCATTTTTTCTGGCAGTCAGCAATTCCTGCCAGTCGGTAAGCGCCCGAACGACTTTATTGAAGTCGAACAGTTTAACAAAGTGATGCTTTTCAAATAATTCCCGCTCGCGCTGGAGGATGTCAGATAAAGCAAGCTCGCCCTTTAATTGATTCGCATACGCGATGACTTTTGAGTCGGTGCTGATCTGTTGTTGTGTAATTGGAGTTTGGAGAACTAGCCCATTTAACGAGGTGCATCGGCTCAAGGCAACGTATACCTGCCCGGTGGCAAATGAGCTGCCCGCATCAATAATTGCATTCTGAAATGTTAGTCCCTGACTTTTATGAATGGTAATGGCCCAGGCTAACCGAATCGGGAATTGAGTAAATGACCCCAACTCTTCCTCGTCAATCTCATCGGTGTCATTATTATAATTATACCGGATGTTACGCCAGGTTTCCTGAGTAAGCTCGAGCGACCCGCCCTGATCAAACGCTACTGTGATTGTGTCACCATCAATATCGGTGATGGTCGCGATCTTGCCGTTATAATATTTTTTATCTTCACTGGTATCGTTCTTGATGAACATTACCCGGGCGCCTTTTTTAAGCGTCAGTACCGAATCTGTTGGATAACTCTTATCGGAGAATTCGTTTTGAATAGTGGCTGAAAACTCATGCTTCTTCCCGGGAAGCTTATCGAGTTCACGCACGTTGATTGCGTTGGCTTTATCGTTGTGCGTAGTAAGCGTAACGAAACCATCTGTATTCTCAGCTGTGGTAAGCCGGGAGTTTAGTAAAGCTAAATCCTGTGGAGTCGCAACATTATTCCTGACATTATTTAACAGATCAATAAAAACCTGTTCATTCTGCCGGTAGATCTTCTTAAGCTCAATGCACAAAGGCGGATTTTCCAAAACTACTTTCGCATCAAAGAAATACGGACTTTGATAATACGCTTGTAAGATCTTCCACTCTTCTCCCCTTGCAACAGGTGAAAGCTGATATAAATCTCCAATAAATAATACCTGAACTCCGCCAAACGGCCGTTGATTTTTTCGAACTGACTTTAAAATCACATCAATTGCATCAAGCATATCGCAGCGAACCATGCTCACCTCGTCAATAATCAGCAGCTCAAGTTCCTGCAGCAGGTCGCGTTTGCTTTTACTGAGCTGAAGATTTTTAAATAACGTGCTGCGGGTTGAAACCTGAACACTCGTATAGGATTCCGGACTATGATGCAGTGGCAAATAAATTCCGAAAGGCAACTGGAATAGCGAATGCAAGGTGACGCCTCCCGCATTAATGGCGGCAACTCCTGTTGGAGCAGCTACAACAAAATTCTTGGAAGTGTTTTCACAGATGTATTTAAGGAATGTGGTTTTGCCCGTTCCCGCTTTACCGGTTAGAAATACAGATTTTGAGGTGTGATTAATGAAATCAGCAGCAAGCGAAAAATTAACATTTGATTCATCCCTGAGGCTCATGGTCTGCAAAAGTATGAATCTTCGATAACTGTACCATACAAAACAAGGGATCAACACCCGGCTTTGGCAACTGGAAATATCACGTAAAAAATTAATGGTCTGTGAATACACAGACCATGGTAATTGCCTCTGTTGAGCAAAGCGAAACATCCCCATTTAGACACCTGGAAAAGGGGATTCTTCGCTAACGCTCAAAATGACGGTAGTGTTAATTAGTCAGCGGATTCATGTACGCCTTCTGCAATTTCTTCCAGCATTTTTTTATTGAATGCTTCCAAATCTTTCGGGCTGCGGCTGGTAACCAAACCATTATCCACTACAACTTCTTGATCGTGCCACCGAGCTCCCGCATTGATCAGGTCTGTTTTAATAGAATGAAAGGATGTCATATCTCTTCCTTCCAGCAATCCAGTTTCGATTAACAACTGTGGACCGTGACAAATCGCTGCTACAGGTTTTCCTTCCTGCAAAAATTCTTTTGCAAACGCAATGCAATCCGGGTTACGTCTCATCAGGTCAGGATTGATTACCCCACCTGGAATTACAAGTGCATCATACTCTTCCGGATCAACATCTTCTACCAGCACATCAACCGGCAATTCAATTGACCAGTTGCCATCTTTCCAACCTTTCACTTTGTCCTCTCGTGGTGAAACAATATGAACCTCAGCTCCGGCCTTTTTCAAAGCTTCCATCGGGCTTGTAAGCTCAGATTCTTCAAATCCGTTTTCAGTTAATATCGCTACACGCTTTCCCTGCACGCTCTTCATAAGAATTGATTTTTAGTTTGGATCAGGAATTCAAAAATCAAACCATTGAGAAGTGGTGTTTTTAGGGCAGAAAAAAGGCTACGTGATATAGCAGGTGTGGAATTTTCAGGACATGGGCTATTTTTACGGTTCAATTCTTTTCAGCTTAAGTATTATCATAAGCTGAGTGATCGAACCATGATCATTGATCTTTCGGTAAGGTGTGGAAATCTGATCTAAAAGATCATCAAAATTCGAATAGTAAAAACTTGAAAAGCGAACTTTCAGTTTATCATTTTTAACAAGCCAAACCGCATCATGCGAATCATATCTTGAATACTCACTGGCAATTGCATAGTAATCAAAATCACTCCATGCATAAGTTTGTCTGAGGAAAGGAAGTACCGGATTAATAAACGTAATTTTTTCCCGGTTCGCAATTATAAAACGACATTGTGTCGCGAGCAGAGTCATTGTCAAAAGCCACAGGCCAATCACAATAGTATAGACATATCGGGCTTGAGCATCATTTATTAAGTCTATCTCGTTAAGAGGAGTTTTTGATTTGAAAAGAAGCATATAAAATAAGAGCGATGTACCCCCGTTCAGAAGAAGCAGAAGTCCAAATCCTCCGAAAATTTTATACCTGCAAACAACATCTCTCATTGGGCAAATCTTAAAAATGTCCCCATCGGAAGATCCCTGCCTTGTTTTGATTTCAGAAAGAACTCTCCGCATTGCGGATCTTTAATGTTAAAATGACTTTTCGCAACATTCAATCCTACCAATGGCGAGAGCCCGACTGCGTACATGCTGAGAATAAAAAATGAATTTTGTTTCTCCAGCAACTCACTGCTCATGCCTATCAGTTCATTGAGCTGTTCTTGTAAGGTCCACTTCTCACCTTCGGGCCCGCGGCCATACGGTGGCGGATCCATGATGATACCGTTGTACTTATTACCTCGCTTCACTTCACGTCTCACAAACTTAAAGGCATCTTCGTATACCCAGCGGATATCCGCGAGATTGTTCATCCGCATATTTTCATTTGCCCAGTTAATGCCGGGCCGTGAAGCATCCACATGCGTAACGTCTGCTCCTGCAGATTTTGCAACCACAGATGCTGCACCAGTATAGGCGAAGAGATTTAACACCCGCGGCTTTTGGGCGTTCCAGTTTTTAATCGTATCGTAAATGAAGTTCCAGTTCTCGCCTTGCTCAGGAAAAACACCCACATGTCCGAAGCTGGTTAAGGCTAACCGCAAGCTTAATGTCAAGTCTTTATATTGATACAGAACGTTCCAGCTTTCAGGCATTTCTTTGCCGCGGTTCCAGCCGCCTTTTACATCATCACTGAATCTAAACTTATCTTTTTGCTCCCGGTCAAAAGTTGCATTTGCTAATGAAGTCCATTCTTTGTCTGACAGAACTTTACTCCAGATCGCCTGCGGCTCCGGTCTGCTGAGAATAAACTTGCCAAAGCGCTCAAGCTTTTGACCATCACCTGAGTCGACAAGCTCATAATCTTTCCAGGAAGCGGGATGTAAAAGTTTCAGATTCAAAGTTTTCAAGTTCAAAAGTTCAGTAAAAGTAAGAAGAACCTATGATTTTGAACTTTAAACCTTGAACTTTGAGGATGCACTTCAAAATCACCAGTACCCAGAACCCGAAAGTGAAAAGCCTGCTCTCGCTGGAGAAACCGCGGGAGCGCAGGAAGCAGCAGCTTTTTGTCATTGAGGGCTCGAAAGAGATCGGGCTGGCATTGGATGCAGGATATAAAATCGGGAACATTTTCTTTTGCGATGAAATCATCAGTCCGGAAGAAGTAAGCAAGCTGTTTCCGGATGACAAACTTTTGTTACCGGTATCAAAAGATGTGTTTGATAAGATTGCCGTAAGAGAAAACTCAGGCGGCATGATCGCAGTTGCTGAGCAAAAGCTGCACACGCTTGATCAGCTTACGCTAAGCAATAATCCGCTGGTACTTGTGCTGGAATCGGTTGAGAAGCCTGGAAACCTCGGTGCAATTCTCCGCACGGCAGATGCTTCAGGTGTGGATGCGGTAATCATCTGCGATCCGCAAACTGATTTTTATAATCCGAATGTAATACGTTCGAGCATCGGCTGCATCTTTACGAAGCAGGTTGCCGCAGCGACATCCGAAGAAACAATCGCCTGGCTTAAGAAAAACAAGATTAGCATCTACTGCACGTATCTGAAAGCATCGAAAGGTTACCACCTCACCGATTATACCAAGCCGTCTGCCATTGTGATGGGAACAGAAGCAACCGGACTCTCGGACGTTTGGGTGAAGAACTCTGATGCGAATATCATTATACCCATGCAGGGGAAAATAGATTCGATGAACGTATCAACCGCAGCTGCCGTTGTGGTGTTTGAAGCCAAACGACAGCGCGGGTTTTAATTATTCGTCACGAAGCGAACGTACCGGGTTTGAATACGCAGCGCGCATTACGTGATACCCAACTGTAAGAAGTGTGATCACAAATGCGAGCAGTGCCGAAACAAGGAACGTCAACCATTCACCTTTTAATTCGATGTGATAGGCGAAGTTCTGCAGCCAGCTTTCGGTAAAATACCAGGCTGCCGGGAAAGCAATCAGCATCCCGAGTCCTACCAGCAGGAAAAATTCTTTGGATACTAACGTCACCAGGCTGTTCACACTCGCACCAATTACCTTACGAACACCAATTTCTTTGGTTCGCTGCTCTGTTGTAAATGCTGCAAGACCTAACAGCCCAAGACATGCGATAGTTATTGTAAGGGATGAGAATACGGTGAAGATCAAACTGCGTTTTTCATCCGCTGTGTATTGCGAATTAAAATCCTGGTCGAGGAACTCATACTGGAAGGTGTTATTCGGGAACATATCTTTCCAGATATTTTCTACTGAAGCAAGCGATTTCTTCACATCACCCTCTTCCGTGCGAACGAGCACAAAATAGTTTTCATCGCTTAAAATAACCATGATCGGTTCAATCTGATCGTACAATGAATTCTGGTGATAATCTTTTAACACACCTACTACCCGTTTTTCAACATCGCTATTATTAGGGCCACCGCCCTGGAAAATAAATTTCTTGCCGAGCGGATCATCCCATGCCATGCGCTTTACCATTGCTTCATTTACCAATACAGCATACGTTGTATCGGAACTAACATCGCGGGAAAAATCACGGCCTTTCACGATGTCCATACCCATTGTTTTTACGAAATCGAAATCGGCATTGAACAAGTCAACCCCGCGATCAACCAGCTTGCCTTCATTGTCTTCAACTTTCAGCAACAGCTTGCCTACGCCTTGTCCGGGTACGGAAGTTGCAGTCCCTACTCCGGCTACTTCAGGCGATTGCTTTAGTCGGTTTACCAGCACATCTGCTTTCTGACGGAGCTCACGCTCGCTGAGAGTAAGTTTAACAACGCGTTCCTTATCAAAACCGAGGTCTTTATTGCGCATGTAGCTGAGCTGATCAAATACTACCAGGGTTGAAATCAGCATGAAGATTGAAATTGAAAACTGCAGCACAACAAGTCCTCTGCGGAAAATAACACTGCCGCCATGCGCTGCAAGCTTTCCCTTTAATACATTTACCGGGTTGAAGCTGGATAAATAGAAAGCCGGATAGCTTCCGCCAACAATTCCAGAGAAAAGTGTTATTCCAATTAAACTCAGAATTACGGGTGCTTGTAAAATGTATGTAAATGGAAGATGCTTATTCGCCAGGCCGTTAAATGCCGGCAATAACGCATAGATCAAAATAATACTTAAGATCAATGCGATAATTGTCAGCACAACCGACTCAGTAATGAATTGCATGATCAGTTGCTTTCGCTGTGAGCCCATTACCTTGCGAACACCAACTTCTTTCGCACGGTTAGCGGAACGCGCTGTAGCGAGATTCATATAATTGATACAGGCAATAATCAGCATGAAGGCCGACACCGCTCCGAAGACAAAGATATATGAAATATCACCACCTTCTTCGGCCTCATCCTGAATTTTTGAATGCAGGTGAATATCAGTAATCGGCTGAAGCTCGTAAGAGATCTTAATATTGTATTGTTCGAAGATCGGGTTCACACGTTCTTTCACGATCTTGTCCAGGCTGGCATACATTTTAGAAAGATCGTA
>CAZHQP010000153.1:0-6915 GCA_964534735.1 uncultured Roseivirgaceae bacterium | reverse complement strand
ATTGCACTTACTTTAGGTGAATTTAAGTTCTCGTACTCAATGCCTCCTAATTCTCTAAGCCTTCCGGCAGGTTCTGTTACTGATTGGAAAAAGTCTGCAACCGGAATTACCGGAAAGACCACCAACGGTTTCTTTAAAATTGATTTCTATTCTGAATCTACTGTACGCATTGCCAACACACGTGAAGAGGCGTTCAATGACTTTTCGTATGCTGTCATTGCGTCACCTGCCTCTTTAAAGTTTGATGTTGAAGAACAAAATGGTTCACTTGAACTTAAAACTGCTTTTCTTAAAGTCGTTGTGCAGCAAAATCCGTTTTCCGTTTCATTTAAAACGATAGACGGAGAAGTTATTAACGAAGATGATGCACTCGGTACGCGCTGGAATGCAGGGCAGGTTACAACGTATAAAAAGCTCCAGGGGAACGAACGATTCATTGGACTTGGAGAAAAGAATGGTCCGCTTGACCGCAAAGGGCGGGGGTACATAAACTGGAACACCGATAACTTTGGGTATAGCCCGGATGCAGATCCGTTATACAGCACAATCCCTTTTTATATCGGACTTCACAATAAGTTGTCGTATGGAATCTTCTTTGATAACAGTTCGCGAACACAATTCAACTTCGGTGCATCAAACGATCGGTTTGCAAGTTTCTCAGCGGATGCGGGCGAAATGGTCTACTACTTTATTGGCGGGAACAGTGTCGCTAACATCATAACATCCTACACACATTTAACCGGTCGCATGCCTTTGCCTCCTATGTGGAGCATCGGGTATCAGCAATGCAGATACAGTTATTATCCGGACCGGGAAGTGATCAGCATTGCAGAAAATTTCCGCGAGCGTGATTTTCCGGGAGATGCAATCGTGCTCGACATTCATTACATGGATGCGTACAAGATCTTTACCTGGGATCCCAAAACATTTCCGGATCCAAAATCCATGATCAAAAAATTAAAAGAACATGGGTTTGAAGTTGTGGTGATGTGTGATCCCGGTATCAAGGTCGAAGAAGGCTATGAAGCCTATGACTCCGGGTTAAAAGAAGACGTGTTCATTAAATATCCGGATGGCAAACCATATTCAGGACAAGTTTGGCCGGGCTGGTGCCACTTTCCTGATTTTACTAATGCCAAAACACGCGAATGGTGGGGCAGGCATTTTAAAGATTATGTTGACCTGGGTGTTGAAGGTTTCTGGAATGATATGAACGAGATCGCCACGTGGGGCAATATGCTGCCCGATGTGATCGAGTTTGAGATGGAAGGAAAAAAAGCAACCGCGTTAGAAGGAAGAAACCTGTTTGGTTTCATGATGTCGCGCAGCACCTACGAAGGCACAAAGAAATTACTGGAGAATAAGCGCCCGTTTAACTTAACGCGCTCAGCGTATGCTGGCGCACAGCGGTATACAGCCGTATGGACGGGCGATAACGTTGCATATGATGCGCACATGCTTGCCGGTGTACGGTTGGTAAACAGTATGGGTCTGTCCGGATTAGCGTTTACGGGTTATGACATTGGCGGGTTCGTTGGCAATGCCGATGAAAAGCTTTTCGCACGCTGGATGGCCATCGGGGCCTTCTCTCCTTTCTTTCGGGGCCATTCGATGATCAACAGCCGCGATTCGGAACCGTGGTCGTACGGAGAAAAAGTTGAAGAGATATCGCGCAACTTCATGAAGCTTCGCTACCGGCTTCTGCCCTACTTGTATTCATTGTTTTATGAAGCAAGTCAGACGGGTTTGCCAATCAACAGAAGTTTAGCAATAGATTATACATTCAATGAGTTAGTGTACGATCACCGGTATCATAACCAATATTTATTCGGACCGTCTGTTTTAGTTGCTCCCGTAGAGAGCACAAAAGATCTGTTAAAAGTGTATCTGCCGGAAGGTGACTGGTATGATTTCTTTACAGATCAGCATCACGCAGGTAATCGTGAGATTGTTGCGGATTGCCCGATGGAGCAGCTTCCTGTATACGTAAAAGGCTCAGCTATTATCCCGATGCGTGAAAAAGCCGGCATTAACACGCGTGATCACGGTGACGTACTCGAAATGCATGTTTACAGAGGCGATAAGGAGAACACTTTTGTTCTGTATGAAGATGATGGCTCAACGTTCGATCATGAAAAAGGCGCTTTCGCAAAACGAACGCTTACATATAATCCTGCTCAAAAAACATTTACGCTTCGTAAATCAGAGGGAAACTATGCTTCCCCGTTTAAAAAGTTAAAGCTCTGTTTCCACGGTTTTGTCGGGATCGACTCGGTTCGCGTTGGAGAAAATTCTATAAAAGTGGAAACAAAAGAATATCGCTTTGTTCAACCGATCTCCAATTATGATCCTGTGGGCACCATGCCGGAAGGATTAAAGATCAATTCATTGGCATTCATAACAACAAACTATACTTCAGACACTATTCAGATCAGTTGGTAAGACTGAGTTAAAATATTCGATTAACTTTTATAAAATTTTATGTCATCCATCTCCAGTACAAATAAACCCCGGCTTAGTTTCTGGCAAATCTGGAACATGAGTTTTGGTTTTTTAGGCATTCAGTTTGGGTTTGCATTACAGAATGCCAATACGAGCCGGATCTTCGAAACCCTTGGTGCCGATACTAACAAACTCGCAGTGTTTTGGCTGGCCGCCCCCATTACTGGATTAATCGTTCAGCCGATCATTGGCTTCTACAGCGATCGTACCTGGCATAAAACCTGGGGACGGAGAAGGCCATTCTTTTCAGTCGGAGCAATCCTTGCCGCCATCACTTTATGTTTAATGCCAAACTCTTCCATACTCTGGATGGCCGTTGGAGTTCTATGGATCATGGACGCCTCTATAAACATCAGCATGGAGCCCTTCCGCGCATTTGTTGGAGATATGCTTCCGGCTGAACAACGTACCTCAGGCTTTGCGATGCAAAGCTTCTTCATTGGTGTCGGAGCAATTGTTGCATCATTTCTTCCATGGATATTTACAAACTGGCTGAACATTTCTAATACAGCCGAAGCAGGTGTTATCCCTGATTCAGTGAAGTACTCATTCTATTTAGGGGCTTTCATACTTTTCCTCACCGTGATGTGGACCGTGTTTACCACAAAAGAGTATCCTCCGGATGCTCAGGGAGAACAGAATCTTAAAAATCGGGAAAAACGCAAACTGGATAATGAACAGCATTACAGAAAAAAATTCTTCGATATCGGACTGATTCTTTTACTGATTGGTATTGTACTCGCAATTATTATTTATCTGACACAGGCTGAAAAAGAGCTTTATGTTCTTGCTTTTGGATTTTGTCTATTTGGAATTGTTCATACACTTTCAGCTATTTATATTAATCAAGGGCGCTCCTATCTTGGAATAGTAAATATGGTTAAGGATTTTAATACGATGCCCAGAACAATGCTACAATTGGCATTCGTGCAGTTCTTTTCCTGGTTTGCATTGTTCGCCATGTGGATTTATACGACTCCCGCAGTGACCAGCTATATCTTTAACTCAACCGATACAACATCTGCAGCCTATAACAACGGAGCTGACCTGGTTGGAAATCTATTTGGAATTTACAATGGTATCGCAGCAATCGCAGCGCTTCTTCTACCCGTATTAGCGCGTTATACCAGCCGAAGAATAACACACATGATCGCATTAGTGTGCGGTGGCATAGGGCTCATTTCTTTTTACTTTATCTCACAACCAAATTATCTATACTTATCTATGATTGGTGTTGGTATCGCGTGGGCCAGCATTCTTTCAGTACCGTATGCCATGCTTTCCGGCTCACTGCCTTCTGAAAAAATGGGGTACTACATGGGAGTCTTCAATTTCTTTATTGTAATTCCGCAGATTGTTGCCGGAACTGTTCTCGGCTTTATGCTCAATCATTTATTTGGCGGACAATCGATTTATATTTTAGTTGCCGGTGGCATATCCATGTTTATTGCCGGTCTCCTTTGCCTTCGGGTGAATGATCAGGATGAAGTTGTTATAAAACAAACCGCATGAAAAAAATAGCATTACTCCTTCTGGTATCAACCTCTTTGTGCAGTGGCCAGGATTACAATTCATTCACTTCTACTATTCAAAAACTTTACACTTCACCCGAACAAACCTGGACAGAATTGAAATCTTCCGGATCAATCCCCTTTGCCGTAAATGACTCCGTTGCTTTTTTATATAAAGGCAATGCCCGGTCGGTAAACTGGATGGGTGATTTCAATGGTTGGGGGTACGACAAAAAGTTTGTCAACACCGGCACTAAAATTCCAAACAGTGATATCTGGATTGTAAAAGCATCTCTTCCAAAAGACGCGCGCATGGATTACAAAATCATGCTCAACGGCAGTGATTGGATTCTTGATCCACACAACACGAATCTGCAATGGTCGGGTGTTGGCGGTGGCAGTCCTAATTCCGAGCTGCGCATGCCGGCATGGAAACAGGATCCGGCAACGCTTGAACGGACTAATGTTGCAAAAGGAAAAGTTGAACGGGATGTTTTATACAACAGTCCGGTTTTAGGCTACCAGGTTATGTACAATGTGTATCTGCCAGCCGGATACTCAACCGCTCAGAAATACCCCGTGATCTATGTTACCGATGGATATGAATACCTGCACGACCGCATGGGCAACATGCATACGATACTCGACAACCTGATAGCCGATAAAAAGATCCAGCCGGTTGTTGCCGTATTTGTGGATCATCGTGAACCCGTAAACCGGGCAAACAACAGACGCATGGATGAGCTGGCCATGAACACGAAATACTTAACATTCTTTTCTGATGATCTGGTGCCTTTTATTGAAAGAACGTATTCAGTATCGAATGACCCAAAGCAACGTGCAATCCTCGGAACTTCAATGGGCGGGTTAACGTCAGCTTATTTCGCTTTCACAAAACCAGGAGTATTTGGAATGGCGGGAATACAATCGCCTGCATTCTGGTACAAAACTGAGATCTACAAAGTGTGCGACAATCCGGAGAATCCACCCGTTAAAATTTTCTTAACCACCGGGGTTATCAACGATGCCCAGGACGGAGCCCGAAAAATGAAAGAGATCCTTGAAAAGAATACCTGTGCCTATCAGTATTCCGAAACAAACCAGGGCCACTCGTGGGGTAACTGGCGCGATACAATTGATGACATCCTGATTTATTTCTTTCCGGCCAAGTGATTACCTTTGCGTTGATTTATTAAAGTTTGCCCAACCCTATGACCCAGAATTTCGGACGACTGCTCATCCTGCTCGTTATTATCACCCTTTCAGCCTGCACATCAGGTAAAAAATTGTACGAACGCGGTGCCTACTATGAAGCTGTGATGGCTTCCGTACAAAAGCTGAGACAAAATCCGGATCATAAAAAGTCAGTTGAGGCGCTGAAAAACAGCTACCCGATGGCACTGGATTATTTGCTCACCGATGCCAAGAACCAGATAGCATCCAACTCCCCTAACAAATGGAGAAATGCAATCGCATCGTACGATAAGATCAACCAGATGTATGAGTCGATCCGGCAATCACCAAAAGCTTTGAAGATCATTAAAGATCCCAAGAATTTTTATAATGAGATCGGGCCATTAAAAGAGAAAGCAGCTGAAGAAAGCTACAATGCCGGCATCGATGCATTGATGAAAGGCAATCGCGAAGATGCCAAGAAAGCGTATTACAATTTTGCTGATGCCCAGGCCTTCTCTCCCGGCTATAAAGATGTTGTTGAATACCTCGACAAATCAAAAGATGAAGCCACGCTCAAAGTAATTGTAGAACAGGTAGCTGTACCTGCACGTTACAGTCTTTCCGGGGATTTCTTTCAGGATAAGATTGAAGAGTTTTTGCACCAGAATTATCCTGACCGCGGGTTCATCAAATTCTTCACACCGGAAGAAGCGCAGCGCATTAAACTTGCGCGGATTGATCAATATTTAAGAATCCAATTTGATGATTTCTCAGTGGGTAATACCAACGTTACTGAGCGTGTTGAAACCATGAAGAAAGACAGTGTGAAAGTAGGTGAAGCCAAGATCAACGGAAAGAATGTTCCTGTTTACAATACGGTTACCGCTAAAGTAACAACAGTCCGTAAAGAAGTTATTTCCAGCGGATTATTGAGCATGATCGTGCGGGACGGAAAATCAGACGGTGTGCTTACGCATAAGAAGTTCTCGGGGCAATATACGTGGTTCAGTACGTGGGCCCGATTTAATGGTGACGAACGTGCGCTTACCGATCAGCAGATCAGCTTAAGTAAAAAGAAGGAGCAGCAACCACCGCCCGCACAGGACCTCTTCCTGCTGTTTGCAGATCCGATCTACAGCCAGCTTACCAGTGGCCTGCAGAGCTTCTACCGAAACTACTAATCTTGTCGCCCGCGCGACATAAAATCGTTCGGTTCAGGAAACCACTTAGGTATCAGTTTGCGTTAGTACAATAAAACTAACAATGAAATGATCATATGAGAACTCAAAAGGCACCAAATACGTGTGCCAGCGAATTCCATGTGACCTTTTAAAGCTATTATTAACACATGAAATCAGGAATCTTCATATCGGCTTTGATGTTGCTGGCAGGTGTATCCTGCGGGCAGCGACCTAATGCCGGTGAAAAATCAACTATGACAACAGAAAAGAAAGATCAGTCCGGCCTGCAGCTGGCAACGTTTGGTAATGGATGCTTTTGGTGTACTGAAGCCATATTTCAGCAACTGAATGGTGTTGAGAAAGTTGTTTCAGGCTATTCAGGCGGAAAGGTTAAAAATCCGACTTACCGGGAGGTTTGCAGCGGTTTAACCGGCCACGCCGAGGTAATCCAGATCACGTACGACCCTAAAAAGATCACGTTTGATGAACTATTGGAAGTCTTCTGGAAAACCCACGACCCGACTACGTTAAACCGGCAAGGGGCC
>CAZHQP010000152.1:4031-6984 GCA_964534735.1 uncultured Roseivirgaceae bacterium | reverse complement strand
TGAACGCACGCTTTAGTGCATATGCCAAACTGCTTACATTAACTGCATTAGCACATTCAAAACAAGGTGACTTGGACATAGCCGATACGGAATTTAAGGCAGCGCACGATTGGATCAATAAGAACAAACGCTATTTCACACAAACAAACCTGGCGCTTGTATATAACGACTTTTTATATCTCGGCATGTTTGTAGAGAATAATAATGGTAACGTTCCTACCAATTTGCCTGAAAAATATCTTGATTACAGTGAGTTGTTAAGTGACTTGAAAGGAAGAACCTCCCCCTCCGTTCCGCTGAGTCATGATATCTACCTCGCGTACCTCGATCAGTTGCAGCGCGAAGAAAGCAACAACCGCTATGCGAACCTGAAATCCGAATACGACAGAATGCTGGGCAAGTATTTTACCAAGTCAAGCCTGATGAACATTAACCTGAAGGCAATTGAATTCAACTCCAAGCTTAAGAAAGACAAAGTAAAAACTCTCGAAGCAGATGCATTAACGGTTCTGAACTCCAAGAACTTGCCCCAGAATTATAAAACAAGAGTTCGTACACTGGAGTTCTTGGCAGAAATGGCAACCCAGGTAAAGCGCTACAGCAACGTGGAAACTTATCTGAACCAGATTATTGAGATTAAAAAAGAGCTGTATGGCGATAATACAGTTGAGTATAATCTGGCGCGGTTACAGCTTGCCATCTTCTATGTGGATTACACGAATAAGATCGATGAAGCTAAAAAAATCTTTGAAGAAAGCTTTGTGAACATGGTGGCGAAAGAAATCGCCATGAAGCACAAGGATCATCTTAATATCCTTTTCAGTCTGGCTAAGTTGTATGAGCTCACGGATAATTATGCGCTTGCCTCCAAAACTCTGGCAAGTGCGGTAGAAGTTGCTCACATCAAATACAACAACGAACACCCGGATTATGCAGTCGCGCTTGACCAGATTGCGCAGCTCGAGATCAAGATTGGCATGTATTCTGAGGCCGAAGGTCATATAAATGATGCTTTGGTAATTCTTGAGAAAAAGAAAAAAGATAACAGCCGGATAGCGCAGTACATTCATGCGATTGAAACCCAGGCAAGATTGTACGGTATCCGCGGGATGTTCGAAGAAGCGCAGGATAATCTGGATGATTCAAGAAAGTTGATTCGCAAAGCAGATGTTCCGATTGGTGATGAACTTTCTACGGCAGCCGAGCTCTCAACCCTGTTCATTCAGTTGGGTCGGTATTCAGATACTGACAGACTCCTGACAACGCTGATCACTGAAAATGAAAGACTGTTCGGCACATCTTCCATTCGTTTGATTGAGCCTTTGGTAAATCGTGGAAAAATTCAGCTCGCAAAAGGTGATTACACCGAAGGTGAAAAGACTGCACAACGCGCAAACCAGATTGCAATTAAGACCTATACCGAAAACTCAACCAAAACAGCGCCCACGCAACGACTGTTAAGTGATATTTACTACACGCTGGGCGATTACGAAAAAGCTGAAGACAACATTAAGAAAGCATTGGCGAGTCAGGAGAAGCAATTCGGACGGAGGCACGTTGAAGTTGCTAAATCACTCTCTCAGCTTGCGCTGATCAAGTTCTACAAAGGTGATAATAAGAAGGATGTTGAAAACATGATGATAGAAGCCCGCGACATTGTGGGTGACAAGTTGGGCAAAACAAATCCGCTGTATGCTGATATCCTGAAAAACCTGGCGGTGCTCTACATCTCTGAAAAGAGATATGATCTCGCCTTCAATTCACTCACGATCGCAGAAACAATCTGGCGTGCGAAAACCGGTACGAAGAATAATATAAACGCGGCAAGCATTTATACCCTTACGGGCGATGTTTACTACCAGCAAAAGAACTACAAAAAGGCAGATGAGTTTTATTCCAAGTCAAAAGATCTGTACGAAAAATTCTTCAGCGCATCACATCCGGAATATGTAAAAGTACTCTCCAAGCTCAGCAAGGTTTATTACATGCAGAAGGATTACAAAAAATCCAAAGCACGCATTGAAGAATCACTCAACAACTATGAGAACTTCATTAAGAACTACTTCCCGGCATTGAGCGAACGTGAAAAAGCGAAGTACTGGAATACCATCAAAGGTGATTTTGAATTCTATAACACCCTGGCATTGGGTCAACTGGAAGATTTCCGCGACCTCGCAGGAAAAGTATACAACTATCAGTTACTGACAAAAGCCTTGCTGTTGAGTTCATCCATCAAGATTCGTGAACGCATTCTGAACAGCAAGGATGAAGCATTGAAGAATCAGTATACGGACTGGGTTGCTAAGAAAGAATTATTAACACTTGCACTCTCAATGAGTCCGGAGCAATTACTCGAAAATGAGATCGATCCGAATGCTTTAACACAGGAGGTTGAACGTCTTGAAAAAGATCTGAGTCAGAAATCAGAATTATTCGGGCAAAGCTTCGAGAACAAGCGCATTACATATGAAGACGTAATTAAAACCCTGAAACCAAATGAAGTGGCTGTGGAGATGGTACGCTACCGTTATTTCAATCACACATTCACAGATTCAGTGGTGTATGCAGCGTTATATGTGAAGAGCGATGTAAAACGGCCGAAAGCAATTGTGCTGGGTGATGGCCACAGGCTGGAGACACGAAATTTCAAATACTACCGCAATGCTATCCAGGGAAAAGTTCATGACGATATTTCGTACGGAGCATTCTGGGCGCCAATCCAAAAAGAGATCGGTCAGGCATCTACTATTTATTTATCGGCAGATGGTGTGTACAATCAGATCAACCTGGAAGCCATCCCAACTCCGGATGGAAAATACATCCTGGATAACGCCAACATTGTACTGGTAAGCAACACGAAGGATATCTATCTGAAGAAGATCAAAACCCGAAATGCTGCCGAGAATACAGCAACCATGTTTGGTAATCCATCTTTCTACCTGACTGCTTCTGC
>CAZHQP010000152.1:2703-4021 GCA_964534735.1 uncultured Roseivirgaceae bacterium | reverse complement strand
AATGATAACATCAGCGCGCTACCGGGAACCGAAAAAGAAATCAGCCAGATTCAATTCCTGCTCAAGCAAAAAGGCTGGGAGACGAAAGTCTACACTGAAAAGACAGCAACAGAAGAGACCATCAAAGAGCAGAACAGCCCTAAAGTATTCCATGTAGCAACACATGGATTCTACAAACCTTCAGAAGAGGTTACGCTGGAGAGTGAGCTTGAGAGTAATGAAGCACAACTAACTCGAAACCCGCTTATGCGGACTGGTCTTTTGCTGAAAGGCGCTGGAGACTTGCTTGACAAAACGGATTATAACTACAACATGGAGAACGGTATTCTCACAGCGTACGAAGCGATGAACCTGAATCTCGACCGTACGGATCTGGTTGTATTGAGTGCCTGCGAAACTGGTCTTGGCCAGCTCGAACAAGGTGAAGGTGTTTATGGTTTACAAAGAGCATTCCTTGTTGCTGGGGCAAAAGTATTGATCATGAGTATGTTTAAGGTTGATGATGAAGCTACCCAAAAGCTGATGACTAAATTCATGCAGAAGTGGACCAACAGCGGAAACATGCGCCAAAGCTTTATTGATGCGAAGAAAGAGCTTCGTGTTGATTATCCGGATCCAATTTACTGGGGTGCTTTCATGATGATCGGTTTGGATTAACCTGAATATTAAAATAATTTGCAAGGCGCATACTTAAATGCGCCTTTTTATTTTAATACTATGAAAGCTTTTGCCAGTGATAACTATTCGGGGGCACACCCCGAAATCATGGAAGCCCTAGCCCAGGCAAATGTGGAACACATGGGATCGTATGGAAATGACGAAATCACAGGCCGAACCAAAAAACTGTTTGAGAAACATTTTGGATCAGGTATTGAAGTATTGTTCGCATACAACGGAACAGGTGCCAATGTTGTGGGATTGAGCATTCTTACAAAATCATTTAATTCAATTATCTGTTCTGACCTGGCACATATTAATGTGGATGAATCAACAGCACCTGAAAAATTTACCGGTTGCAAGCTGATTGATGTTCCTACGGTTAATGGCAAAATTTATCCGGAGCAGGTTGAGCAAAAGATTATTCGCATGGGTGATCAGCACCATCCCCAGCCGCGTGTAATTTCTATCTCACAATCTACTGAGTATGCTACCGTGTATTCAATTGAAGAAATCAAAGCTTTGTCTGCGGTAGCTAAAAAATACAACCTTTACCTGCACATGGATGGCTCACGAATCAGCAACGCTGCCGTTAGCCTGAATTCAGACTTCAAATCGTTTACACGCGATGCCGGAGTAGATGTATTGTCGTTTGGAGGAA
>CAZHQP010000152.1:0-2693 GCA_964534735.1 uncultured Roseivirgaceae bacterium | reverse complement strand
TCGGCGAGGCTGTGGTGATCTTTAATGCAGAGCTTGCAAAGGATGCATACTACATCCGTAAACAAGGCATGCAGCTTCATTCAAAGATGCGTTTTATCAGTGCACAGTTTGAAGCTTTATTATCGAACGATCTCTGGAAAAGAAATGCTTCTCACGCAAATGCCATGGCAAGACAGCTTGAAGCCGGACTACGAACTGTTTCCGGTGTAACCATTACACAACAGGTAGATGCTAATGGAGTCTTTGCCATTCTGCCACAGGGTACAACGGAAAAACTTCAGGAGGAGCTTTACTTTTATGTTTGGAATGAACAAACCAACGAAGTACGGCTCATGTGCTCGTTTGATACAAAGGAAGAAGAAGTTGACCGGTTTGTTAAGAAGCTTAAGGAGCTTACACGTTAGCGCTTCAAAAACTTATATGTGGCTTTAAACTCGAGCTGTTCATCCCGTACGGCAATGAGGTAATAACCGGTAGCTAAGTCTTTTACTTTAATTCTCACTTCGTGTTCGTTAACCGTTTCTTTTTCGGTCTGGAGCTCGCTTCCGAGAATAGTATATACAACGATTTTTGTAGTGGATGCTTCCAGGTTGCCCAGCTTGACGTTTACGTATTCAACCGCTGGATTAGGATATAAACTGATTGACTTGGAAATATCAGTTTTTTCGGGAGTGTAAGCGAGAGTTTCCGGAGCCAGAGTCTGGAGCTGACCAAAGGCCGTTCCGCTTAAAAATAAAAGCAGGAAGAAGGACAATATCAGGCTCAGGTTACGCACTATAGCTTTTTACGCAAAATCCAGTCCAAAAGTTCTGGTTTTTAGTGTTTAGATGCTCCAAACCCTGAAAAGGTTTAAAACAATTAGAAATTTAGGTATTAAATACCAAAACCTTCTGACAGGTAATCAATTAGGTCGGAGGCAGTGAGCGAAATCCGGCCATAGCGGGCTGCTGCCCGGTCTCCAGCGTGCCCGTGCACCCAGCACCCAATCAGGGCGGAATCGAGGGCAGAATAGCCCTGGGCGAGCAATCCGGTAATAATTCCGGTCAGCACGTCTCCACTGCCTCCTGTCGCCATTCCGGGGTTGCCCGTATTATTAAAAAATACCGTACCGTCAGGCGCTGCGATTGATGAATTCGCACCTTTCAGCAAAATGACAGCTCCGGTCTTTCTCGCCAGCTCAACCTGTTTCCCAAGCCGCTCAAAATCATCTCTCCAGGTTCCCACCAACCGCTCAAATTCTTTCGGGTGCGGTGTGAGAATGGAGTTCTTTGGAATGAGATGAATAAGTTCGCGACTAGTGCCGAGTATGTTCAATGCATCAGCATCAATAACTAATGGCTTCCCAGCCAACTCAAGTAATTTTGTAAAAGCAGTTATCGTTCTCTTATCCTGACCTATCCCGGGGCCAATTCCAATTGCGGAGAAATTCTTCAGTTCCGGTAATGATGCAAAAATTTTATTATCGCTATCAACACTCACCATTGCTTCCGGGATAGACATCTGCATAATTTCATATCCACATTCCGGAACATGAACTGTCAACAACCCGGTACCCGACCTTAGCGCAGCCCGTGCACTCAGTACAGCGGCCCCTATTTTTCCATAACTGCCTGCAATCACTAATGCATGCCCAAAGCTTCCTTTGTGATCAAATTTTCCTCTCGGACGAATGCGCTCATGAATATCTTTTTGCTCAAGGAGATAATAATTGCTTTTAGCCTCCCGAATAAAGCTTTTATTCAAACCAATATTAACCACATGCCATTCTCCCACAAACGGATGACTTTGCGGAAATAAAAAGGAAAGCCTGGGTAGTTGAAAAGAAACGGTGTGATCAGCATGAACAAGCTCACCTTCTGAGGGCCTGTCAGCCGGTAAGCCGGAAGGAATATCAACAGCTATACGAATAGCAGTTGATTTATTCACGCAGTTGATTGCCTGCTTATAAATTCCTTCAGGGGGTCTTGAAAGTCCGGAACCAAAAATTGCATCAATTAAAATCGCCCGGTCAGCAAAAAGTCCCTGATCCGATTCTGAAATGATTTCAAAAACCGGCAACTTGCCACGGATGCGTTCGAGGTTATTTTTAAAATCAAGTGATTCCGGCATTGAACCCCGAACAATCCAAACCTTAACATTGTAGCCCAGATTGTTTAACAACCTGGCAATTCCCAAACCATCTCCGCCATTGTTACCTGTACCGCAAACAATTCCGATTTTTTGTTCGCTTGTAAAGCGGGGCGTAAACCAGGAAACAAATGCATCGCAGGCCCGCTCCATCAAATCGATAGAGGCAACAGGTTCTGTCTTGATGGTGTGTGCATCAAGTTCTCTAATCTGATCAGTGGTAAGAATTTTGAGCATGATGCTCTAAGGTACACAATCAGCGATCAATTTCTCCCATCAGGATGTCTATTGAGCCAACAATGGCAATCAGGTCTGCAACCAGAATGTTTTTACCTAGTTCAGGCAATACCGATAAGTTTGAGAAACAACATGACCGGCCTTTGCACCGGAACGGAATATCACTTTTACCATCAGCCCTGAAAAAGAAACCGAGTTCTCCCTTCGGACTTTCACCCCGAATATAGAAATCCTGTGCTTGCGGGCGGATCTTTTTCGGAACCATTGCCTGTGGATTGAATGGGATTGAGTATAAATTATAAACAACTTCCATTGTGTTGGACAGAGTA
>CAZHQP010000151.1:0-6985 GCA_964534735.1 uncultured Roseivirgaceae bacterium | reverse complement strand
GATGCTGAAGTTCCAGAGATAAATATTTTTTCATTGAACGTTGCTGTAAATACCTGATCCGTTGGAACGCCTGAAGCTCCATCCGCGGGAGTAACTGAAAGTAAAACGGGAGGCCCGGGAACTGTAGTAATAATTACTCCAGAAGTCCAGGATGTTCCTTTGCGTGTAAAAACTTTGAAAGTATAGATGAGGCCTGTAGTCAGGTTTGTAACCTGAAATCCGCCTGCACCGGGATTGGTAGCACTTTTAAAAACTACTTTACCACCGTCAAAAGCAGTACCACCACCTGTAAAGTTGGCATTAGCTGTATAGGCTGATCCGTTGCCGGTAGGAGCTAACGTGATGGTAGCGTTTACGCTGGCTGTTCCCTGCTTTGCTACAATCATCACTTCATCAAAGCATGTTGGGCTGGTCCAGTAAAGGTTAGCCGTTGTTGCTGCATCTGAGATTTTTAATGCACTAACGTTATCAGCAGTACATATAGTCAAAGCACTTGTTTCAATTCCGGCTGACCAGGTTGTTCCTTTCCGGGTGAAAACCCGAAGGAAATAAGTTGTTCCCGCAGTAAGACCTGTTACGGTTACGGAGGAAGTGGTTCCTTTAAATACAACTTTGCCGGTCGTATTGAAAGTTGTTCCGGCTCCTCCAAAATTTGCATCGGCTGTATACGCAGTTCCATCACCGGTAGGGGTACCGGCAATGGTGGAGGTTTTTGCAACAACCATTATTTCGTCAAAACAGGTGGCGGGATTATCCCATGTGAAAGCAATGGAGGTTCCCGATGGAGTTGTTGCGAGATTAGATGCGTTTGGAGGTGTAGTTAATGTTGTTCCGTTAAACGAAACACCTTGAGAATAGAAAGTACCGCTGGCATTGACGATCAAAAATTGATACTGAGTTCCTGCAGTCAGACCGGTCAGATCAACCAATGTACCTGTTCCTTTGTAAACACATTTCGCGGCCGCGTCATTCTGGTACGCTGTACCGGCACCGCCAAAATTTGCATCAGCTGTATACGTAGAGATGTTTGCCGTAGGTGTTCCGATCGTAATCGGTGTAGCTCCGGATTTTGCAAAAACCAGAATGGTTTGTGTTCCGGTAGGATTTGTCCAGTTAGCCTGACCAGTAGTCAAGCAGAGATCAGTTGAAAATGTGGGTGTAATTGCCGGAGCGAGAGGCATCGAACTTATTTCAGTTCCGGCTGACCAAACTGAGCCTTTACGTGTAAATATTTTAAAGAAGTATGGAGTGCCATTGGTTAAATCTGTGATGGTCGCTGTAGTGCCATTGTTCTTGTATACTACTTTACCCGTTGCATCAAATGCTGTTCCGGCACCTGTAAATGAGGCGTCAGCTGTATAAGCCGTTCCATCACCGGAAGGTGTTCCTGCAATGGTAGCCGTCTTGGCAACAACCATTACCTGGTCAAAGCATGCAGGTGATGCCCAGTTTAAGACGATTTGACCATCTCCGGAGGCAGCTGTAAATGCTCCGGCATTGGCAGGAGCGGGTGTTGAGCCACCGAAAACATGGGAAGCAGAATATGTTGTTCCGTTGGCATCAAATGCCAGGAACTCATACGTAACTCCCGGGGTAAGATTGGTAAGGGAGACTGCTGTTCCAGAAGTTGCTTTATAAACGCAAAATGCAGAAGCATCATTTTGATAAGGTGTACCACTTCCAAAAGCAGTATTGGCTGTGTAGGTTGAAATATTATTGGTTGGAGTGCCAACTGTAATTGTACCTGCTTTCGCGAAGATTAAAATGGTATTAACACCTCCCGGGTTCGTCCAGCCTAAATCACCGGTTGTGCACGATGTAGCTGTAAATGAACCTCCTGAAATTTGAGCGAAAGCAATCGCTGATTGTGCTAATAGAAAAACAAACAGTAAAAATCTTTTCATACGTAGTAAGTTCTTAATTCTTTAATTCACCATTTTTATCTGTCTTGATCAGAATGGGTGTAGAGTACGTTCCAATTGTACTGGTACCACTGATCAGTATTCCCTTATCCGGAGTTTCAACCACAGCAATCACTTCTTCATTACCCAGTCCGCCAAATCTTTTAAACCAAGAGGTATTACCACCCACATCAAGCTTGATCAGAAATATGTCTTTTAATCCTTTACCCAGTTTTGGATTGCTTTCAAATGTTCCGGCCAGAAGAAATCCGCCATCTGAAGTTGCGATCACCGCCTCGCCTGAATCAATGATCTGGCTGGCGTTAGCTTCGACAGGGGTTCCGGTCTGTGATCCAATGGCATCAAAATATTTAATTGTTTCAGGTTTGATATTACCAAGTGCGTCCGCACGTAAAAAGAATATATTGCTGAGTGAGCCGTCAGTAGCAGCGCTGTATGTACCAATTATTGCAAACCCAAATGCAGGATTCAGTGCAGGCTGTATATTGTTTGCGCGGAAAACCTGTTCTGAGTTTTCACCCAGCAGACTGTAGTTGACAAAGACCGATTCATTTTGTACGGCAGACAACGTCAGGTATGAAAAAGTCAGATCGCCTTGAATACGTTCTACTCCGCTTGCCCAGAATATTTTTCCGTTATAATAATGTACAGAACGGGCATTGTTATAGTTGCGATTTATCAAATCGTATTTCCTGACCCATTGCGACTCCAATGTACTGGAGAGAGAATAGATAAAAGGCTTTGAAGGCTCTTGTTGTTGTGAGATTACTCCGTCACGATAGGTGCCCAGTATAATGATTTCTCCTGTAGAGGTGGTATTCACTGATTCTCCATAGTAATCTGCGATATAGGGATTAGGATCATTAACGGTAGTATCTGCGAATGACCGATAGCGGATTGAGGCCGGATTAAGGTCATCATCGATCAGAATTACGCGGGTAGAGATAACATCAATATTTGCCACGATAGGGGAGCCTGGGTCTGATTTAATACTGTCGCCCACAATTACGTAACCGCTGGTGCCATTGGAAAAATGTGTGAATGATTTTCCGGTGCCGCCTTCGATTTCAACAAAATCAGAAATTCGCTGACCCTGTTCGTCTGTCTTGAAAATAACTGTTACAACCTGATCATTGGGCTTACTCATATTGCCCAAAACGGCATACCCCTCCGGAATTACCTCTACATCCGTTACGGTTATGCTATAAGGGCCTTCGAAGATTTTAAAAAAAGTATTTCGGTTCGATGTAGGTGCATCTTCCAGGTTATTGCATGAATTCAATAGCGTAAAAACTGCACCGATGAAGAATAAAGAGCGAAGTCTCATCTTTTTCTATGGATTTTTTTTGGATTGAAAATATTCTGGATATACGATCCGGTGACAACAAGCGATGATAACTTATAAACAGAGTCTGCATATCCTTGCTCAAGGGCATACTGGGTGTTCGCATACGCTGTTTCTTTTGAGCTGACATTGGTCAGGCCATAGATAAATCTCGCTTCTGCAACAAAGAAACCTCCAGCCATTCTAACCTTAACACCTGCTGCGGCTACTACGCTAAAATTTATTGATTTTCTGTCGGGCTTAAAATCATAGCTTTTTTCTTCAATGGAAGTTTGATTTTCACGTGAGCGCTCAGAAGTGATGGACGACCCCAGCAGGTAATCAACTGCAAACCCGGCTGCTGCATAGGGATTATATTTCTTTTCCATCAGGCGATACTCAATCGTAACCGGCAAGGATAGCCAGGTCTGACGCTCATCTCCGGTAAACTTATTGAGCAGCTTCTCACCATTTACAGTTCCGCGGTCTACAATTAAGTCAAGTTGAAATCTTTTTTGCTGAAACAACAGATCTCCATGAAGTGTCAATGCTTTAGTAATTGGTAAATCAGCAGTTGCCCCAAATTGAAATCCAATCAGGAATTTATATTCGCTTCCTTCACTCAATTCAACAGCTGTTGCAGATTCAGTAACATTGGGGCGAGAGGCGTTCACTCCAAGCTTAGCTCCAATCCGGTAAATTGGCCGGGTACGGAAAGTCCGGTACAAGGCAACAAACTCTGCCGGATCGATCGCTTCGTTAATTTCAAAGTAAGGATCCGCACGAAGAATATTCAACATCGCCTCATCTGCTTTTTCCGGTTCTTCGAGGTAGATATAGCTCAAGCATAGAATTTTATACGCTTCAACTTTTTCTGACTTGCTCCATCCCGGAATTGCCCGATCATCCAACTGTGAAGGGATTTCATGCAAGCGTCCCTGCTCGTACGTAGCACGGGCAAGGCGTATCTTTTGAGCAGGAGTTGGCTCTGATTGAGCAAGGCCAGCGAACGAAATAAAAAGAAGTGCAACTAATGGTAAAAGTCTCTTCATGGATTGCTTATTGTTTAATATTTGCACATGTGGTTTCCCGATCAAGATCTTTTCCGGCATATGTGCGCCATTCCTCTTCGGTCATATTTCGCTTAATAAATTCCGAGCACAGGATATTTGCCATTGTAGAAATGCGAGTTGGATAGGCGTGAATGCTTTGCTCAGTTTTGATTTTATCCTTCCGAACCTGCTGCTGTGAGCTGTGAAGACCTACCATGATCTGCTCATCATCCGGTGAGAACGACAATGCCCAAACCCAATCCAGGTGATCACGCAATTCAATTGGCGGTATTTCAAGCTTGGCAATGTTCCACAGCCTTACTGTTCTGTCCTTGCTGGCAGAGGCAAAGAAGGTGGCTGCGTGGTTATACTTGATCTGCTCGATCGGGCCTTTATGACCTGTGAGATTGCGTATGGTAATTCCTTCGCGAATAACCCGAATTAACCCCTTGTCGTTACCGACAATTAGTAAATCTTCTTTTGGATGCCAGGTAATCGCAGTCAGCGGAACTTGCCCCAACGATACTTTTGTCATGGCATAGTTATTCTCAACATCCCAGATATACAGCGTTCCTTTATCTCCGGCACCGGCAATTTTCTTACCGTCCGCACTTAAGTCGATCGCATTTATCTTCTCAACAGAAGAAATAACCTGTGTAGCAGTTTTAAGATCCGAGTATTTAATGCTCTTACCCGAATTATCACGTGCAAAAAGCCCTTTACCATCAGGAGTAAACTTGATATCTTCAATTGAATTTACGAACCCCGTAATTTTTACAGGCGCTTTGTCAAGCGCTTTCAGATCATATAATTCCAGGTAATTGTTTTCAGCATCAATCGGGTACAGACCAGCTGCCGCTAACTTGGTCTCTTTCGGGTCGATATCCAATGCATAGATCTGGTAATCTGATCGTTTTCCTACCAGCGTTATCGGTTGCCAGATTCCTTCCGTTAATCTCCAACGGATGATCTTACCATCACTTCCTGCAGAAAAAATATCGGAATTTCCTTTGTTCGTTACTAACGCACGCGCTGCTCCATATTCATGTCCAAGCGAGGCAATTTTTTCGTCCTCACCGTCAGGCAAGCTTCGCGTGAGAGGATGATCATTATTACGAAGCGCATAGTACAACCCATTGTAGATATCGTTATCATACTCTTCGCCACCGTGTGTAGTGTTAAAAGAGTAGGCTTGCTGTGCAAGCAAACCTTCGAGATCAAGATCGCTAGATAGCGTAAGAGATTGAAGCGCCATGGCTTTTGCCTGAGCAACATACCGTTTATTTTTAGAGTCGGCTTCGGCACGTTTTGCAGCGTCTGCATTTCGATTGGCTGTAATCTCATTACGCTTGGCTTCATCAGCATTTTTTTCAGCCCGAATCGCTTCGAGTCTTGCTTTCTCAGCGTTATCCTTTGCGAGGATTTCATTTTGCTGAGCCAGTGCCCGTTGTTTATCGGCTTCAATACGCTGCCGATCAGCTTCTTCTTTTGCGAGAACGGCCGCTTTCCGTTCTGTTTCTGCCAAGGCTTGTGCTTCTTTTGCGATTTTCTCCTGCTTCAAAGCGCGATCAGCATTTTCTACCGCAAGTTTTTGCTGGCGTTCAGCCTCAAGCATTTGAACAAATGCAAAGATCAGGAACAGGATAGAAATTACCGTTGCTGTTGCCAATACAAGCGCTGTTCTTCTGGCACGCTGAAGCTTGCGTTTTTGCTCCAGCTCTTTTATCCGCTGTTCGGTCTCGAATTCTTTTTTCGAGTATTCAAGGAATACGAGCGTGCGCTCAAATGCCGGATGATAGCGCTGCCCCCAAACCAATGTTGGCTTGTGTTTCGATTGCCAGTTCAGGGCAAGCTGTAAATCCGGTGGTCTCCAAAGGCCGGCTTTGCCTACCTGGTACATCGATGCAGCTTCCGCCAAGCGGATATACATTTGCACCGCCTCCGCTTCATCATCAACCCAGTTCTTTAACCGTACCCAGATCCACATTAAGCTTTCGTGGGAAATGTCAACCATCGATTTGGATGACACGGGTGTGCCGAAGGCTGGTGTCAATAAAGAACGACCCGGTTCCCGGAACTTATCAATTACATCTATAATTTCTTCTTCAGAACAATCGGCAATCGCGGCAATTTCATTCAACCGTGTTGGGCGTCTTATCCCGAAATTCTCACCCCGTTTTTCGGTGATTGCTTTAAACAGGATTTCACAAATCCGTTTTTGATCATCGGTAAGTTCATCAAATGCTTCGTTTGCGTGCATCGACAACGCTTCAGCCATCGTTCCGATTGCCTCATAATGCTTGAGGTCAACCTGTTCTTCCTCGTAATCGCGGTATAACGACCAGTAACTCCATGTACGCATTAATGCGTGCTGGAGAATTGGCAATTGATCCGGGTTGTCACCCAAATCATTCAATAATTGTTGTACGAGCCGGGGAGTAATTTTCGCACCACCTACTGCTACGGGTCCTTCAATCGCTCTGCGTTTTTGTTCGCGTGTTAATTGAGGAATGAGGTAGTGACTATCATTAATTTTTCTTGTGAGTTCAGGAAACTGTGCACAATCCCCGATAAAATCGGAACGCATCGTGATCGCGACATAGATCGGTGAATCCGGGTAGTTGATCGCTTCGATTAGCAGGTTGACAAAAGCCAGCGTTTCGTTAACGGAGTTTGGATCGGTGCTG
>CAZHQP010000150.1:0-6995 GCA_964534735.1 uncultured Roseivirgaceae bacterium | reverse complement strand
CGTTGCAGTAAAGGCGGCCAACGGACCTTCAAGAATGGATACTGCTTTTGTTATGGAATACGTACAACCTGATTGCACATCAACAGTAAGCGTGATTGCAGTGTTTCCAGTATTTAAAAAGCTGAATGTTGCCGGACTTGCTGTTGCAGTTCCAAGACCATCAAAATTCCAGGAAACATTAGTGATCGGATCTGCTGCGTCATTCGTGATGTCCGTGAACTCTGTTAACTGTTTACGGCAGTTTTTGGTTACTGAAAAATCGAGTGCCAGTCTGGGGCGGATAACAACAGGCCACGATGTTGAGCCGATACAATTATTACTGCCCGTTACGTCAAGGGAAACTGTATAAGTCCCGGGATTTGTAAAAATGTGTGCCGGATTTTCTGAAGTATAAAAAGATGAGCCGATCTGCCAGCTCCAGGCCTGATTGGTACCAGGTGACGCATCTGAAAAGATAACTTCTGAGTCCTCACATAAATTTGAGTGTGTAAAGTCTGCGGTAGGGGTTTGTGCAATGGTCACCTGTTTCTGAAGGGTTGCACTGCATAAAAAATTGGTACCCACCGTTAACGTAACCGTATAATTTGCAGCCGTAGCATAGACATGTGTTGGATTTTTTTGTGTGGATGTATTCTGCGGGTTCCCGGTGTCACCAAAATTCCAACTCCATGAGCTTAAATTACTATCTGCAGGTGGCGGAGTAAGGTCATTGAATTGCGCAGGAGTTCCGCTGCACGAAAATGGCGGAGCCGATAGAACAAAGTCTGCCTGGGGTTTTGAATAAACCGTAAGGGGTTTTGTGATTGAATTATTGCAGCCTGCAGCATTTGATGCCGTAAGCATAATGGTGTAGGGCCCCGGATTAGCGTATACATTAGTCGCATTAGCTGCTGTTGAGTTCTGACCATCTCCAAAATTCCAGGCATACGTTGTCACAACTCCTGTAGTTGTATTGGTGAATGTTACGTTGGCATCTTCACACTGGCCGGAAATTGTAAAATCCGGCTTTGGGCCTGCGAATACCGTTGGAAGATTTTTAGCAACCTCATCTTCACAACCGGGGATCAATGCCTTAAGCTTTACATCCTGACTTGTAGCAGAAGTGAATGTGTATTGCAAATTCGGCTGGGTAGAAACCAGAACGTTATTCACACGCCACTCCCATGTTGGATTTGAAGCCGCATCATATACCGTTTGATTTGCGAAAACATACTCCTGGTTGGTACAGACAGGTGCAACTGCAGGCAACATAAAGTCCGCATCGGGCTGATTGAAAATTGTTATGGGCTTTTGCAGATAATTCTTACAGGTATTGGCATCCGTAAGTTCAAGTAGTGCATTGTATTCTCCCGCTACGGCAAATGTATGATCCGGATCAGGAAGTGTAGAGGGCGCTGTTGCATCTCCAAAATTCCACTCATACCCTGTGATGTTACCAGCAGATTGCGCATCAAAGCTTACGGTATGTGCAGCACAGATTCCGAAGGAAGAAAAATTTATGTCCGGAGCCTGCAATCCTGAAACAGAAACTGATTTAGCGATTGAAGCGATTTCACCTGAAGGGCTTTCTGTTGTTAAGGTAACCTGATAAGTGCCAGCAGCGAAGTAGTTAACCTGCTGCGGATTTTTTATGGTTGATGTGCTTTGATTGGCACTGCATGTATTTGGAAACGAAAGGCGCATCAACCGACCTTCACCCGGTGTGACTGATCCGCTTAAATCAATTGAATAAGCATACCAGTTAGAACCTTCACGGATCATATCCAGGGCAAAATTTGATCCGGAGATTCCCAATGTGCCCAGATTTTGTTCTACCCCTGTATGATCTAAAATGCTCGTTCCGAAATCAACTCTGAAAACCCATCCATCGATGTGCTGAACAAATGCATAAATATTACCGCCTTCGCGCTGAACAGAAATCGCACACGGATTAAATTGAAGATTTGGTAAATTCAATTCACCCACAGTTGGTGCATTTGATAATCCTGCTGTGAAATCCAGATAAAATATTTTACGGTTATCGAACGAAGTAGCTAACCCAATCCATTGACCGCATTCTTTGATAAAGGAAATATCCATTAAAAAATTTCCACCTGGAACATTAATAACAGATGCTGTGGGTGTGTTCGATACAGATGCACCAAAATTTAATCTCAGCACTTCTGATGCACCGGGTCCGGCATTGCAAACAAATCCATACACATTATTTCCTTCGTGAACGATTGTCATTCCGGAAGGGAAGCGCATTAACCCTCCAAAGTTTCCCATGTTTTGCATGGTTGGGGTTGATAAGAGGTTCGTTCCAAACGATAGCTTGATCAGCGATCCGTTATCAAAGTTTGGGATAAAACAAAACCAGTTCCCGGCTTCCTGGTAAACCGTGAAGCCCCAGCCACGGGTAACATTGTTTGAAAAATTTCCAAGATTGGTTATCGATGGAGTGTTTAGTAAGCTCGTTCCAAAATTCAACCGCATGAGCTGACCACTTGGCTCACTGAGGGCAAACCCGACATAATTATTAAATGCATCGCGTTCAATTTTAAAAGATCGGGCCCGGAAAAGCAATGACGAAGAAAGAACACTTTGTGCAGTTGGCGTATTGCTCAGATCGCCAGAGCAAAAATCCCATTCATAGGAAGTTGCTGCGGGAGTAACATTTGTTAAAAGAAGGTTGGTTTCGCGGCAAGCCGAAGCCTGAACATCAAATGCCGCCCCGCATTGAGCGCTGGCAACACCGGAAACTGTAATGAGCAGGAAAAGGGCAGAAAACAGGCCAATCAGCCTATGCCTCATATAAATTTGAAAGTTTCGCTGCTTCACGGTCCAAATTAAACTTCTCCTGCGCTTGTTGCACGGCATTGCTGCTAAAATAGTCACGTTTATACACATCGTTAGCCAATTGTAACATGGCCTCCGTTGCAGCGGAAACATCTCCCACCGGGATAATAATACCACAATATTCATGGGTAACAATTTCTGCCGGACCACCACTATTGGTTGTGATCACCGGTTTGCCAAAAGTAATCGCTTCCAGGCAGGTCATCGAAAAAGATTCAGAGCTTGAAAAGTTAAGAAACACATCACAGCTCTCCATTGCTTGCGGAACATTGCTTTCGAAATCGCGAAGTGTTACAACTGAAGAGAGTGAGTTCTTTCTCACTAAATTTTCCAGCTCTTTTTTATAAAGTACATTTTTATAAACTCCTAATGTACCGCCTGATATAACCAGCCTGATGGATTGATTTTGTTTGAACGCTTCCGCAAAAGCTTCAATGGCAACATCGTGGCCTTTGCCGGATGTATAGTTTGCGAGATAGAGAAAGCTTACAAAATCCTTATTCGGTGCGTGTAGTTTTAATGGCATGACATCAATACAATCGTAAATAACATGCACAGGTTTACTTGCGTATTTGGAGACATCATTTTTTGCTGCTTGCGAAACCGCTATTAAATGATCTGAATAGCGTGAGATTACTTTAATCCAGTACTTGTAAAAAGATTTTGCGTAGGAAGATTCCAGTAACCGAACGTGATAAACAATTTTAACATTCGGACTGATTATTTTAAGTGCGACACCTAACAGGTTATACAAATCGTTAACATGAACAGTTTCTACTTGATGCTGACGGCAATATTTTTTAAGGCGAACTGCATTTGAGATTAGTCGTGGCAGATAAAAAAGCACATTCAATCGTTTACTGATCTCAATGAAACTCATTTGTATAAATGAAAATCCTTTATCCGTCAGGAAAGCTTTGTTAGTCGAATTTTCCGGAATGCAAAAATGAAAGTTATACTGTGATGATAATTTCTGCGCAACTGTCACAATTGATTTAAAAGCTCCTGTCCAGCCGGTAGAATTATCGATGATCAGGATATTCTTTTTCATGGTTATCAGCCCAGGATGGTTGGCCAGTTGGCTTCAAATCTTTTATAATCAAATTTATCAACTTGTTTGGCTGCTTCTTGCACGGCACGCGTTCTCCAGGTTGTATCATCAAGCGCTTTTACCAATGCATCAGCCCATTGCTTTTCCAAAGCATCATTCGGTAGTTCAGATACAGGAGGAAGCAATAATCCTGCGGGTAAAAATTCGGGTTGATTGATCTCGCCAAGAGGTCTGTTAAAAATCTCTTCAGGTCCATACGGACAATTGGCAGCTGCGGCCGGAACGTGGCTCGCCATCGCCTCGATTAATGCATTGGGGAATCCTTCAATCAATGACGACAGCACAAAAAGCTTAGATCGACTCAGGAAAGCGGCCGGGTTTTGAACCAGTCCGGCAAAGTATAAATCTTTATTCGATGTAAAAGATTCACCTTTTGTGAATACATACAATCCAAGACTCTCAGCTTGTGCACGTAAGCTATGAACTAATTCTCCCTCTCCTAAGATCACCAACTTCAAGTTGGGCTTTTTTACTTTCGTCTTTTTAAAAACCCTGATCATAAATGGATACGCTTTCTGCCTCGCCAGTCGCCCAACACAAATCATAACTTCATTAGTCGTTAAGAAATTTTCCCATTCAGGAGATACGGACTGCTGAGCAAGTTTGCTTATCAGCTGGGGATCATAAAAATTGTAAATCACCTCAATCGGAACCTGCTCCCTTATCCTATAAAAATTTCTGAGCTCCAGTTTAATTCCCTCGCTCACTACTGTAATCAAATCAGCACGATTATAAAGCCACGGCATCAATATCTTATGACGAAGCCAGCCCATCAGTCCGCTGATGTTGGCATCATGTTGCTTAGAGCCCCGAATGCTGAGCACAACTTTTTCGGATCGTCTCGATAAAACATTAACATAGTCAGCGCCTTCGAGAAAGCTAATCGAAACTTCTATACCCAGTTTTTTCTTAAGTGCCCGCAGCCGCTTTATGCGCAGCCATGAAAACCACAACTTGCTGAATATATTTTTTCCTGGCGGAACATCTAATGAAATAAAGCTGGTGAGATACGCATTCTTTCCCCCGCTGTAGTCATTGAATACCACGCACGTTACATCGTGTTCAGTTGCGAATGCCTCGGCCCAACGCGAAAAAGATTTTTCCGCACCTCCGTATCCTAAATCGGGGGCAATCATCAGGATTCTTTTCCGGGCTACCATTAGCGAAATCTAAACAGTTTTTTTAAGTCAGTTATAGCCGATTCTTTTAAGCCAAATAAAATCAAGCAATAGATGAGCCCCGGGGGGATTGTGCAGATCAGTAGTCTTGGTAAAAGCTCATGTTCTTTTGAAACATGAAGCATGACCATTTCCAGAATAACCATGACAATTAGGGACAGTGATATTTTATTAAACCCTTTTAGAAAATCGAATGGCCTGATTTCTATGATCCTGAGAACAAAAAAGATCCGGGGTAGGAATGCCAGAATGACTGCAATCATCTTTGCAAAAGCGAGTCCCGCAACACCATATCTTAGCCCGATAAAAAGTGCAATCACTAATAATGTTTTGTCCGCTACATTAATCTTCAGTAATAATTTGCTTTTTCCCTGCGAGATAATGAGTGTATCATTAAAAGCATTGATGGCTGCAAACATTCCAAGTCCGGTTAACAAGGTTACCAGGTATGCTGATTCGATCCAGTCATCACCTAATAGAAATAATATAATTTCCTCCGATGCAAAGGCCAGCACCACAAGTGCAGGCAAAACGAGCATCACCAGCACTTTACTGGCGCGTAAATAATAATCGGTAAGCACAGCAGGTTGTTGCTGATGGGCGGAGAAAATCGGAAAAAAGCTTTTGGATAGCAATTGTCCGATGTTATTTGCCGGAAGCATCACCAGCGCATTCGCGCGACCATAAATTCCCGATTCACGTTTTCCCAAAAATTTTCCGGCCAGTAAAATATCCAGGTTGATCAGGAAAAAATCAAGTACCTGACTTCCAACCAGTGGTACGGAAAATTTCCTGACGGGTACGATTGACGCAGCATTGAATGTTAGCGATGGCAGCCACTTGCTCCAGGCAAAGTTTATTACTACCAGGATTATGTAGTACACTGCTGCCTGAATTACAAAGGCCAGCGCACCGAGCGAAACAAAATAGTAAGCAGTTACATACGACACAGTGATTGCGATGATAATCGCAATCGCCTGAATCTTATAATTCAAATCGCGGGTTAAAATTCCTGCCGGAACGTTGAGCAATGCAGTTAACAACGGAACAACACTGTACCATTGGCTTAATGTGATCAATTCCGGCTGGCCATAGAAATCCGCCAACAGAAATCCTCCAAAAAAGAAAAGCGCAGCAGATAAAAGTCCCAGTGTGAGGTTAACCCAAAACAGCGAGGATAATTGTGTTTGATCAAGATCCTGTTTTTGAACAATGGCGTGCGTGACCCCAACGCTTACAATGATACTCACAACGCTCCCGATAACGGATACCATGGCATATAATCCAAAGTCGGCCGGACCGAGTGCACGGCTTAATAGAATAGAGCCAATTAACAGTATCCCCTGGCCAACAACCTGGCCCACGATGTTCCAGCGGAAGCGGGCAGCATGATTACCGGATTGAGAAATATCAGTCAACTGAAGTTAATTTAGGATGGTTAGCTTTTACGAAGCAAAACATAGGAGCACATTTCCCGATTGGGTTTGATGGCAATTGTTTCTTCAATGTGATAGCCTTTCTCAGAAAGCCAATCAAGGCATTGCTGATCAACACCCGGATTATGAACATTATGTGTTTCCAGGTAAACAACCGGATTATAATTAGAGAATAGTTTCTGTGCACCATGCAAAACATCAAGCTCAGCGCCTTCCACATCAATTTTTATAAAGTCGGGCGGAGCAATTTCCTTACTTTCCAATAACGCATCCAGGCTTATGGCATTTACTTCGAGTAAATTATTCTTAAACTCAGGAGATTGCTTGAGATACGTATTGGCAGTATCGTGAATGGAATTTGAAAATTTTACTTTTCCGGCTTTATCGGAAACGGCTGCCTGAAATGTTTTAACATTCTTAAGATTATTCAGA
>CAZHQP010000149.1:0-7011 GCA_964534735.1 uncultured Roseivirgaceae bacterium | reverse complement strand
TTATTCCTCTTAACTGGCTTTGCGCAAACAAGTACCCGCCTTGATTTTGAAATGAAGTAGAGGGCATCTGAAATCCTCCGGTTCTTAATTCTGAGTTTTGAGCCTGTGCAATTCCTAGGCAACATAACCACATAATAGTAGTCAATAACATTTTCATAGAGTGTAATTTAAATTAGTCAAACACATCAAGATCTTTTCCGGAAACTACAATTCCTGAATAGAGATGCGTAATTTCCTTCAGAAGCTTTTCTTCTGTAGAATCCCAGATAAGCTGATGGTAAAGAATAAGTTTTTTTGGCTTAACAGCATTGGCAATTGCAGCAAGCTGTGAGGTTGATGTATGAGCATCTTTGTGGTAGGTTTGCCATTTGGCAGGTCTTTTTGCCCAGCCTTCCTGCGAATACACCTCATGGATCAAAATATCGCAACCCTTACTCATTTCAATCAATTTTTCATTATAGGTGCAGTCACCAGAAATCACAATTGTTTTGTCAGGAGTAATAAATTTAAATCCATAGGCCTCATCCCATCCTCCATGCGGAACCTTGAATGCAATGATAGTTACGAGGGTGTCATGATAGATTATACCTTCCTTAATCTCTGTAATACGGGTTTTATAGGAAGAGGAGTCCCCCTTCTCCAATCCAAAAATGCGAACGTGATAATCAGCTTCATATGCCTGTACAATATGATCATTCATTTTCCGGGTTCCGGTAGGACCAAATACCTGTAAGGGCCCTTTACGTTCCAATACAGCAGGAGTTAATAAAAAATCAGGATAACCAGATGTATGATCAGAGTGAAGATGTGTTAGGAAAAGTCGATTAAGCAATACAGGCTTCAAGCCTTTTACTCCTTTTTGAAATGCTGCCGATGCCCGCCTCACAACTCCTGGTCCGCAGTCAATTATATAAGGAGTTTCATCAACAACGATGGCTACGGATGGCCCAAAATGATCAGGATCTGGATTGGGGGTTCCGGTACCCAGTAAAACAACCTGAGTTCGTGAATCCTGGCAAATGCCATCGGTATAAGATAGAACAGCAAAGATTAAGAACGCAATTAGAGCTTTCATAACGGGACTATTATAACACAGACATGAAAAAGTAAATGATAAAGTTAAATAACATCGATGAACTTTATCGCTACGCCAGTGATAATTTAGAACTGCACAGTGAACGTATACATGCCGTGAATTATAATAAAAGGGCAAATCTTTTGCATGGTTGAAATTGACATTATTGAACTTTAAGATTTTTGATCGGCCTCTCTTTACGTAAACATGCTCACGCAAGTTTCGGTAATCTCAGTGCTCGTAAGCAATGGGAAGTACAAAGTCAACATCGGCCAAATGTGCCGGGTTAATTATTCATAGGTTAAGGCTTTATTAACTAAACCTAAAATTCTATGATGAGAAATTTACGATCACTATTCATCATGTTATGCCTGCTCATAGGCTTTCATGATTTGTGGGCGCAAGATCGCACGGTAACCGGAACGGTAACCTCCACGGAATACAGCGGTCCAGTACCCGGTGTAAACGTTACTCTGAAAGGAACAACAACGGGTACGATTACAGACTCAGAAGGCCGGTATTCGTTACAAGTCCCTGCTTCCGGAGGTTTCCTTGTGTTTTCATTTATTGGATTGAAAACGAAGGAAATAGAAATCGGTACGCGTGCAACAGTTGACATTGAATTGTCTCTGGATGCTACAGAACTTTCTGAAGTTGTAGTAACAGCCTTAAATGAAAAGCGGGATGTTAAAACCCTTTCCTATTCTGCGCAAAGTGTCAATTCTGACCGGCTTAATATTTCCCGGGCTAACAACATCAATGATGCATTAGCGGGTAAAATCGCAGGCGTACAGGTAAGAAGTCAATCAGGAGCTGCCTTAGGTCGCAACTCCAAAATCAGAATCAGAGGTGCCGGATCGTTAACGGATAAGGAACCGTTATACGTTGTTGACGGAACTCCTGTAACAAACTCTTCAGACTTTAACCCGGATGATGTAGAATCTATCAGCGTATTGAAAGGACCGGCAGGAGCAGCAATTTATGGACAACGAGGTGATGCCGGGGTAGTTTTGATTACAACAAAAAAGGGAACTAAAGGAAGAGGTCTTGGTATTTCTATTAACCAGAACCTATTCTTTGAAAACGTATACGTACTTCCCAGATACCAAAACTCATATGCAGGTGGAGCAAGTGCTGATTTAATACCGTTTCACTATGAGGCAGGTATGCCTGCTGAGTGGCAGGCATTAGACGGGAAACTTTATCCTGATTATACGGATGATGCCAGTTGGGGGCCTCGCATGAATGGTCAGCAGTATATTCCATGGTATGCATGGGTTCCAGGAACAAAATATACTGGTAAGACTACGAAGCTTGTAGGTCAGCCCAATAACATCAGAGATTTTTATGAGACTGGCGTTAATCGTTCTACAAATATAAGTTTCTCCAAGGCAAATGATCAGTCCGCGGTAAGGCTTTCATACACTAATCAGGGTCAGACCGGGATTATGCCGAACACAGACCTAGCCAAGAATACAGTTGCTGTAAATTTTTCAACGAAGCTTAGCAAATTGATTGAAGTAGGAGCCAATGTTAATTACGTGAATACAGCAATACACGGTGAATTCGATGACGGTTATTCAAATGCGACATCCGGATCATTTAATCAGTGGTTTCATAGAGACCTTGATATGAGTAAGTACAAAGAGCTCGCTTTCCTTAAGTCACCAGAGGGCCGTTTGGTATCGTGGAATCACTTTAATCCAACATCATACTCAGGTCAGGGAGATAAGTTTTACAGGGGTTTTTACTGGTATAACTCATACGCTTATATGAAACTTATTGATTATGAAACGGTTAATAACAGATTATTTGGTGATATCAACATGACTCTCCATTTAACAGATAAAATTAAGGCTGCTGTCTTTTACCGCAAGAATCAATTTAATTCCCGCCTAGAAAATAAGCGCCCAAGTATACTTCCGTTTAGCTTCCAAACTGAACTCAGACCTAATACCGAGGCTCAATATGATTATTATCGTACCGCCCAGACATCCGATACAGAAGATAACCTGGAGTTCCTAACCTCTTATGCGGATAAGTTTATGAATGGTAAGTTTAGCGTTGACATAAGTGCAGGGGGTAACTTAAGAAAGGAACAAAGACAACTGATTGATTTAAATACAAGCCTGGGGTTAATTGTGCCTGATCTGTATACGATTAACAACTCTAAAAACCCGAATTTTGGGTATACAAATATCCGGGTGCAAAAAGAGGTTAGAAGCCTTTACGCCAGGGGTAACTTTGGGTATAACGAGACCTTCTTCGTGAACTGGACTGTTCGGAATGACTGGAGTTCTGCCCTTCCGGCTGGTGCAAATTCCTACTTGTATCCTTCAATAGGCGCTTCTGCAATCTTTAGCGAGTTTACAAGCAATGTACTTCCTGCACTTTCGTATGGTAAAGTAAGGTTTACCTGGGCTCAGGTAGGTTCGGATCTAAATGCCTATCAGACTCAGCTTACTTATCCGTTGGGAGACAATAAATGGAATGGCAACCTGATCAATGCGGTACCCAATGTGGCTATTGACCCGGGCATCAAGCCATCCTTGTCTTCGGCTATTGAATATGGTATCGATTTAAAGTTCTTCAAAAACAGAATCGGGGCCAGTTTAACGTTATCAAATGAAAAGAAGATCAATGAAATTCTTCAGGTTTCAACATCGGGTACAACAGGATTTTCAGACCGGCTGATTAACGCAGGTGAAATTAAGCGCGATGTTATTGAATTGACGTTGGATGCAACTCCTGTTCAGACTGATAATTTTGAATGGAATGTAGCCTTCAATCTGGCAAAGGTTGATTCAAGAGTTGTTGAATTGGCACCCGGAGTGGATGCAATACCTGCTCAGAATACACTGAATGTTTTTGGTCAAAACGTAGGTAATCCAAACGATGCTTTTGGCCAGGCGACTATTTATCATGTAGCAGGACAGCGTTGGGGCCAGATTAAGGGTATTACAATTCAGCGTGACGAGCAAGGAAGAAAAGTTATTGATGAAAATGGCTTATACGTGCCTACTGAAGCTCCAGTGAATTTCGGATCGGTTCTTCCTGATTTTACAGGAGGAGTTATTAACAGCTTCCGGTACATGAATTTCATGATGACTGTTAACATTGATTTCCAGAAGGGCGGAAAATATTTCTCGTTATCGGATGCATTTGGAACATTCTCAGGTCTTACTGAGCGCACAGCAGCAGTAAACGATAAAGGAAACCCTATCCGGGATGCGGTAGCAGACGGTGGCGGTGTTCATGTAAAAGGTGTTGTGAATACACAGACTGATCCTGAAGGGCCTGCTATATATGAAGAAAGAGATATGTATGTTGATGCGCAAAGCTACTACCATCAGTTCAGCAACAGCGGTATCATCGATCCTCATATTTATGACTTGAGCTTCGTGAAACTTCGCGAAGTAACGTTGGGATATCAGATCCCGGTTAAAAACCTCGGAAACTTCGGAAAGTTATTTACATCCGCGAGCATCGCTTTTACCGGTCGCAATCTTCTTTTGTTGAATGTTAACAAACTTGATTTTGATCCTTCAGAAGTTTCCGGTGCGTTCGGTGAGAACGGTGGATTCCCAAGTACGCGTCAGTATGGATTTAACATCAGACTAGGATTTTAATTAAACAAAGAGCCATGAAAAAAATTATTGCGATAGTCATTATTGCCATGCTTGTAGGAGCGTGTGACGATTTTGGCGACATCAACAAGAACCCAAACAGAGCTGAAGCTCCACTCACTTCCGGACTGCTTACAAATGTATTGAGCGCTTTGGGAGGATATACAACCGGGGGTGCTAATATTATAAGCGGTTTCTACGCCCAGTATTTTTCCCAAACCTTGTATACAGCTACAACCTTGTATGCAGCCCAGGATTGGGACTGGGGCCCCGAATATTTCGGAACAGCTATGGATATCCAGAAAATTATTGACCTGAATACCGACCCGGCAACTGCTCCCACAGCTGCGCTGCTTGGATCAAATAATAATCAGATCGCGACTGCCCGAATTCTGAAAGCTTTGCGGTTTTCAATATTAACGGACCGTTATGGAGATATCCCGTATTTTGGAGCTCTTCGTGGCGAACTGAAAGCTCCGGTAGATTCTCAGGAGGATATTTATAAGGATTTATTTAAGGAACTTGCAGAGGCTGTTGATCAATTTGATGATGGTGCCGTATTCCAGGGGGATATAATGTATGGCGGGAATACCTTAAAGTGGAAACGTTTTGCCAATACCTTGAGAATGGTACTTGCCCTGCGCATTTCTGAGGTAGATCCAACGTTGGGAGAAACAGAATTTAATGCCGCATTAAGCGCTGATGGCGGTGTATTTCAGAGTAACACTGATAACGCAAAAATTGACTATCCAGGAGGTGCGTTCTCTAACCCATGGTATGCACTAGGTGGCGATCAGGCTGTAAGTGATGTGATTGCCAATAGATTGAACGCTACAGGCGATTTACGGAAGAACGCTTTTGGAAAGCCAAGTGGTGGAACCTTAGTGGGCTTTCCGTATGGACTTGAAAGAGAAGAGGCGATTGATTGGGCTGCCGCAAACCCAAATTGGTCACTGATTTTAAATGACCAAAACCGGGCGCAGATTTCATCTTTATTTGTCTTGACGTATGCAGATGCCTTATTAGCTCAGGCCCAGGCTGAATATTACGGATGGACTACAGGAGGTAACTACGTGACGTTGTATGAGGATGCGCTTAAGGCTTCATGGGAGCAGTGGAATGTATATAATGCAGCAGCATTTAGTGCATTCATTGCCGATGCCAGTATTGCGCTTGCCGGAGGCGGGGCTGCGGCTGATGAAGCTAAGATTGCGGAGCAAAGATGGTTGACTTTTTATCCAAACGGGCCTCAGGGCTGGGCTGAATGGAGGAGAACCGGGTATCCGGTTTTAACTCCAACTCCTAATGCGGTTAACTCTTCAAAACAAATACCGGTTAGATTCCCTTTTCCTTCTGTTGAGTATAATTATAACAATGGAAGTATCATGGAGGCGGTTGAGAGAATGGGTGGAGATAATGACCAGACTCATGTTTGGTGGGATGTTGATTAAATTTTAACGCAAAATTTTATGAAATATATAATTAGATATATAGCAATTTTGTTAGTCGCTCTTTCGTTGGCAGGTGTTCAATCTTGCATAACCGAAGCCGATAGTATCTCTGGAAAAGGAACGAATCGATTCCGACTTTCTGAGCAAGGGGTTTATCTGCGAGCAGTTGATGCTGACCCGGGAACGTATACCTTAATCCCTATTTGGAGAGATGCAGTATCATCCTCAGCTTTAAAGAAGGAAGCATCTGTTGGCTTTGTGATCAGTGATCAGGTAATTACTGACTACAATGCCTCCAATGATGAGGACGAGATTGATTTTGAGATTCCTCCTTCAGAAGGAATCTCAATCATCGGAAATTCGGTAACATTTGAGTCTGATGAGGTTTATAAGCCAATAGAGTTTACATTGGACCCGGATCAATTGGATTTTAGCAAAAGTTATGCGCTCGGTATAGTTATAACTGATGCGTCATCAGGTTACGAAATAAGTAATGTTGGCGATACGGTGATTGTTCAGGTAATTGTGAAGAATCAATACCATGCTAAATATCGCTCCACCGGAACCCGATATAACTTTAATGCCGTAGGAGACGCACCGGGTAGCCCTGCGTCTACTGCTGTCTGGGATTTTGAAACTGAAGTCACAACCGCAGGTGCCAATAGTGTTACTGTTCATGTGGGGAATACAAACGGAGGACTGGGTTATTTTAAGGCTATTGTAAATGGTGATAATACGGTAAGCATCGAATCTACCGGTGATACCGGAGTTGCTGATTTAGAGGCCACTCCAGGAAAGACAAGTACGTATGATCCAGACACTCATACCTTCCATTTATACTACCAATGGACAAACGCAA
>CAZHQP010000148.1:0-7034 GCA_964534735.1 uncultured Roseivirgaceae bacterium | reverse complement strand
GTTGCAAGTCCTTATTTTTTGCATACACAACATAGGCGCGTAAATGACGGGAAAAGAAATTTTTAGGATTGTACTGAAGGGATTTATCAATATACTCAAGCGACTGATCGATAAATCCTGCCTGTGCCAGGGCATTGCTCAAGCGGAGATAGGAATAACTTCTCGCAACAGAGTCACCGGAAAAATCAAGCCGGATTCCTTTTAGTGCATATTCAAGATATTTTTCTGTATTCGGCAGGTACATATAATAGAAATCTGTAAGCAATCCGATAACCTCCGCGGAATTCGGATTGTACAATAAGCCTTTCTCCAAAAAAGGTAATGCTTCAGCATACTCTTTGCGCAAAATGTAATACATCGCTTTGGCGGTAAGGCTTTCCGCAAGCTTGGGATCATAAAGCAGCGCTTTATCAGCATAGTTGGTGAGTGCATTCAGGTGAGTCTTCTCTGCTTTGAAAATATCAAGATTATAGCATGCCATGCCCGCGCATGCATACGCGTAAGCAAATGAGTGATCTTTTTCAATGGCGCTGTCAAATTGAATAATGGAGGCTTCCAGATTCTGGTCACCGCCTTTACTCAACAGATCAATGCCTTTCAGGAAGAAATCGTATGCTTCCAGATTTTCCGTAGGAATTTTTGCGATTCGTTGTCTAACTTCAGGAGTGATTGCTACTTCAATTTCCTCCGCAATATTCTGAGCAATCTCCTGCTGCAGCGTAAAAATATCTGTGGCTTTTCTGCGGTATTGTTTTGACCAGAGGTGTTTGTCTGTTTTGCCTTCTATAAGCTGAATAGTTAGTAAAATCTGATCTCCGATTTTCTGACCGCTGCCTTCTATAAAGTATGAAGCTTCCAGCTCTTTTGCCATTTCAGGAATTGACCTGGACGTATTGCGGTATTTTTCAGATGACGTTCTGCTAAGTACCCGCAAGTCTGCAATCTTCTGAAGATTGTTTAATGTGGATTCCATTAATCCATTGATCAGGTAAACATTGGTGGAATCGTTGCTTTCATTTTTAAATGGAAGCACAACAATTGACCGCTCTGGTAGTTGGGATGTGATGCTTCTGATATTATAGTAGAGAAAAAGCGTGGTAATCAGTAGAATTGTCAGTACGGTTGATGCGATCAACACAAGCTTTTTCCGATTGCTTGTTACTGCTTTAACGGGTTCTGTAAGCTCAACTGGATTACGCTTACCTGTCTCACCGGGAGGGTAGCCGTAATATTCACGAAAGCATTTAATAAAGTAGGAGGCACTGTTAAATCCAACCTGGTGGGAAACCTCCGAGACATTCGAACCTGAGCTTTGCAGCAGCTCCATGGCACGTTTCAAACGTGCTTCGCGAATAAGCTGGTTAACCGGCAGATTGGTTGATTTTTTTACTTTCCGGAGCAGGTTCGACCGACTCATATTCATAACCTCTGCAAGTTCCGTCACGCCAAATTGCTCGTTCGCCAGGTTTTTGGCGATTACGCCATTCAGCTCGTTCAGAAACTGGATATCGGCTTGAGAAAGGTCAGACATACTTATAAATCGAACGCGATTTTAGTGAAAAGTAGGCATACTATACCGATTTAATCCCACGGAACCAGTTGATTGATTTTCGGTCATTTTAATTTAAAAACGCAGCTTGTGCGTCAAAATTTATATCCCTGCGTCATGATTTATGCGGGTTAGCGCAAAGTTTATGCTTTTGGATGCAGGGTTATTCAGCCGACCGGGAGAAGGCCCCGTTCTTTACAACATCAAAAAAAATAAACCTTAATCGAATCAGTCATGCAAAATCAAAATCATTCAGTAAACCCATTTCAGGCGGTACTCTTTATTATAGTAACCGTAATGATTGCTTCCTGCGGAAGCAAGGATAGTACAGCACAAAACAAGAAAGCAGGAGCAGTGGCTCCGTCCGTTGACATTCACACAGCAGTTGTTACCGATAATCGGGAAGCCGTTAAGCAACACATTGCAGCCGCCTCTGATATTAATGAGAAAGATCCGTATGGCGGATCAAGCCCTTTGATCTCGGCTGCGCTGTTTGGTAAAACAGAGATTGCTAAATTATTAATTGATGCCGGAGCGGACATTAATTTCCAGAACAATGAAGGCTCGACCGCACTTCATACTGCCTCGTTTTTCTGCCGTCCGGAAATTGTAAAAATGCTGCTCGATAGAAAAGCGGATAAGACTATTAAGAACAAGTATAATTCAACCGCGTATGAGTCGGTAGCCGGCCCGTTTGCAGATATAAAGCCAACCTATGAAATGCTTGAAAAAATGCTCGCACCAATGGGTCTGAAGCTCGACTACACTTATATCGAAAAAACCCGCCCGGAAATTGCAACGATTTTAAAATAAGATTTGTCATCAGAGTATTAACGAAGGATCCCCTTTCATTACAGGTCTGGGGATACTTCGCCTGGCTCAACATGAAGAACAAAAAAGCTATGACTACAAACCGCAGATACGACATCGATTGGATAAGAGTAATTGCTATTGGCTTATTGCTGATCTATCACGTAGCCATTGGCTTTCAGCCCTGGGGAATGATGATTGCCTTTATTACCAATGACGAATCCTGGACCTCCTTATGGATTCCCATGAGCATGCTCAATGTGTGGCGAATTCCCTTGTTGTTTTTTGTTTCCGGAATGGGTGTGTATTTCGCGCTGCAAAACAGAGACTGGAAAGAGCTGATTACTGAGCGGGCGGGGAGAATCCTAGTTCCGTTTCTGTTTGGATTTGTGGTCATCGTTCCCATTCACTGGATTATCTGGCAATACTTTTACAACAATCCAATATCCTATGTGCCAAGTGCCGGACATTTGTGGTTTCTTGCCAATATTTTTATTTATGTGCTCATTTTTGCGCCCTTGTTTTTTTATCTGAAGCGAAATGAATCTTCCAGGGTTGTATGTGTAATCAGGAAACTGTTTAGCAATCCTGCGATCTTTATACTTGTTATAGCAACATTTGTGCTGGAAGCAGTTATCCTGAAACCATTTCCCTATGAAATGTATGCAATGACCTGGCACGGATTTTTTCTTGGGCTAATCGCATTCTTCTTCGGATTCTGTTTTGTGCTGAGCGGAAACGGATTCTGGAATATGATTTTGAAATTTCGTTGGCTTTTTTTGTTGTTTGCTATAGGGCTATTTGTGGTTCGGTTGCTTTATTTTAAAATGAACACACCGGTATATCTGCTTGTTACAGAGTCGCAATGCTGGATTGTTTCCGTGTTTGCATTCGGCCATAAATATTTAAATCGCCCGGGTAAAGCACTGACTTATTTAAGCCAGGCAGCTTACCCGGTGTATATTTTGCATATGATCTTCCTGTACGCAGGCTCGTTGCTAATCTTTCCGCTTGAGCTGGATGTGCGTATAAAATTCATTCTCGTGCTGCTGATTACGATTGGGGGATGTTTCTCAGCATATGAAATTATCCGGAGAATAAAATGGATCCGGCCATTGTTCGGATTGAAATGGAAGTAATGAGCATGTAAAAAATATCAATGCACCATTAGTCTTCTGCATATTATTTTTCCGGCAGACTCATACATAATCAGATACATACCCGAGGTAAGATCAAGATCATCGATTGTGATGGATTCTGCTGATTGTCCAATCGGTTGAGAAACAATTTTTCTATTTGTCATATCAAAAATGTTTATGGTACCACCTGAGGTTTGTGAAAACATAAATGTGACTGTTTTGCCGGTGTTGGGATTAGGATAGATCGTAAAATCGCCCGTCAATTCGAATGATACACCAATAATCTTTGAATGATCAAAGCTCCCATCAAAATCAACCAGCTTTAGCCGGTAATAGTTAATCCCTTCTTCAGCTTCTGCATCGATATACGAATAGGTTTGGGGTTTGTTTGTTGTTCCATGCGCACGGACGGTTCCAATAACAGTAAACCCTTCTTCGCCTTCGCGATTTCTGTGCACCTCAAAGTAATCTCCGTTGATCTCAGAAAGTGTTTTCCAGGTAAGCACTATTGAATTATCAACTTGCTCACCTTTTAACGAGCTAAGAACAATGGGCAAAACGTTTAATTGATCAGCGATTGTCCAGGAGCCGGTAAGCTTAAGAGCTGCTGCTGCTGTAGTAGTGCGCGGATTACCTGTTGAGGCAAGGAATGCCAGTGATCCCACTGCAGTCCAGCTCGGGCCTGTGTCGAACCGGTAGTCCTGAAATTGCAACGATGTGTTAGCATTGTTATCAAAGTCGCTAAGCCACGAAAACGAAATGTTTCGCGCAGGCGAAGGCTCAACAGTTGCTGTTACATTCCACGTTGCCGCAATGCTGCTGAAGCCATTGAAGGTATTAATACCTGCGGATCCTGTGATCCGTGTAAGCGATACCGTACCCACATTCGCACCGGCCGAAAGAGACATTCCTAAAAAATCCAATGCTGTTGTTCCCACGGCCCGCGGAATCATATCGGCATAGCCAATGATCTTGCTTACCGAAGTTTCAACCGGATTTGTTGCTGTAGTGGAAAACCGTAAGCGTGCAGATGAATTAGTGGTTAAGTTACCTAACGTCATCTCGGCCTGGTTTACAGTAATATCCTGGTTTCCGAACACTGCGCCATTTGTCCTGAAAACTGAGATCCGGTTAATGGATGGCGGAGCAACAAAGATTGAGCTGTTTAATGTAATGGCAGGGCCGGCCGTGTGAAGCGCATCTCCGAATTCAATTGATCCATTGCTTCCGAGCGTGAATTGTCCGGCTGTCCGGATTAAGGGAATCGCAGTTGTATGAAGCAACAGCGTGTTGTCGCCAATGTTAAAAGTACCATTCTGCATTTGTGCTACTCCTCCTACAACAGCACGTGACCCGGCATTAATGGTGAGATTGAGCACCACACCCGCATTGTTTAGTGAACGGAGCGTTGAACCGGGATCAATGTTGAGAATAAAACCAGGGCCATTGCCTATGGTTAATGTTTTGGAAGCTGTGGCAGCCTGAAGACTGACCGTAGTATTGTTAGAGATATTCAGCATTCCAATAGTTTCGGTTGGTACACCTGTAAGCGTTACCGATGTACCGCTGCTGAACGTAAGAACGTCTGTTGTGGCTGGTGCTGTTCGGGATGGCGACCAGTTCCCCGCAGTGGACCATAAGCTGCTTCCACCAATCCAGGTATATCGTTTTACGGATGCAATCTTTTGCACCGTAATGGTGTTGGCATTGTAGGTAAGATTTCCAAGTGTTGCGGGAAGATTAACAGTAGCAAAAGTCCCGACAATCGTGCTGGATGAAACGAAGATTGTATAGGTAGTTCCAATAGCGTCTGAGCCTGCGTCTGTCATCGTTAGCGTTGAGCCACTGATATTAATTGTAGCAGCATCAACATTCGAAAAATTTGCCAAATCATACGTGATACCGGCCAGGGCTCCGCTTGCAGTAATGTCCAGGCTAAATACAGGTGCTTTGCCCGTAACGAAAGCCGGACTAACCATTAAAGAGCCGGCACCATTATCACCGGGTGCTATTGTTCCTGTATTTACAACAGTGGTGCGCATGGCAAAATCGCCAGAGCCTTTTAATACCCCGAGATTAGTAAATGATACAGTTCCCGGAACCGGATCAATGCGTGTCGTTCCTAACGATGCGGTTTTGAAAATTATTCCATCTGTATCGTTAATGAATACACCGCCTCCCGTTCCGGAAATGCTGGTATCCAAAATGGAAGGTAATGTTATGGTGCCATGATTAATAAGCGTGGCATTGTTCAGGTTAAGCGCGGAACCCTGCAGCGTAATAGCAGCGGTGTTGATTACTGTATTCGATGAAAACGTTGCCGCATTGTCAATAACCATGATTCCGTTGTTGGTAGTACCTGCGCCAAGGGTGGAACCAAGATTCAGGGTAAAGGTCGCGCCCGCATTATTGGAAATCGTTCCTGCACCGGAAAGCGTAGCGTTAACAGAAACTAACAGTGTTCCATTATTAACCAGATCCGTACCCGGCCCATTGACTAGCGTACATACAAAAGGTGTAACTACATTAAATATGGATAATTGCCCGGTGGGTTCAATCACCACCTGGTCGATCGTTGTAGCTACGCTAAGATCAATGCGGTCACCGTTAACGATGGTAATTACCCCGTTTGCGTTGCTGGGTGGAGCTACCGCTGCAACCCATGTTGTCCCATTAAAGCGTTCCCAGCTGGAAGCATCATTCCAGTTTCCTGAAATAAAAACATTGCTCCGATAGTCCCCGATGGTGCTTTGTGCAAAAGCAGCTGAGTTTGCCAGCATGGTTGCCGCTGCTATTACAATCGTACATAGTCTTCTCATACTCCACATTTTTGGATTCCTGTATTGTGTCTAATAAACAGACAGGCTGTGGAGGGCAACCCGTAATAAATGTTATCCTGATTCAATGAATCAAGTTGTAGCCAGGTTTTAGGTAAAGCAGATCAGGCCCTATAGAGCGTACAAGTTAGAAAGTCCCGGAAAGGCTATGTGTAGACTTGTAAGGAAATTCGATGAATAAATTCTTATAGGATTATCCGGTAACGATTTGGATCATTCAGCTTTTCCAAATCAATGATTTCAGGACTTTTTGATTAAGCTGTAGGATAAAATCCTATACCCCCGAAAGCCCGTTTTTTGACACTGCATGTCGAAAATGATTACTACTGTGTTAATTCCGTGCAGATTTCAGAATTTATGCTTTGCCATGCAACTGGCGGGCAAATGACGGGTGAAAAATGCATCTACCGCTCCGTAACTCCCCGTTAAACGCGTAAACTTGTGCAGTTAAAGAATTATTATGGAACAACCGGAACTGGGAAAGCGTCTCACGGCCCTGCGTAAACAGAAGAATCTCACACAGGAAGAGCTTGTAGAAAAAAGCCATGTGAGCGTGCGCACGATTCAGCGCATTGAAAGCGGTGAGGTATTGCCCAGACTGTCGACCGTGAAAATTTTATGGGCTGCACTGGGAGAGACATTCGAGCCATTTTCAACAAAAACAACTCAGGTTATGGAAACACAAAAAAGAACGGTACC
>CAZHQP010000147.1:0-7090 GCA_964534735.1 uncultured Roseivirgaceae bacterium | reverse complement strand
AGAAGATCACTTTCGGCAAATCATGACCATCATGGGGCTTGACCTTACCGATGACAGCCTGAAAGGCACACCGCACCGGGTGGCGAAGATGTATGTAAAGGAAGTGTTCAGCGGACTTAACCCAAAGAACAGACCGACTGCCAAGTTATTCGAGAATAAGTATAATTATGATCAGATGCTGGTGGAGAAAGACATTACGTTCTATTCACATTGCGAACATCACTTCGTTCCGATTTATGGAAAGGCGCACGTAGCATATTTCTCTTCGGGTAAGGTTATTGGTCTCTCCAAGATCAATCGCATTGTTCAGTATTTTTCAAAACGACCGCAGGTTCAGGAAAGATTAACCATGCAGATCGGACAGGAAATCGCACGGGTATTAAACACGAGTGATGTAGCAGTTGTGGTGGACGCCAATCATATGTGTGTTGCTTCACGCGGTGTAAGTGATACGAACAGCAAAACCGGAACCGCTTATTTCTCAGGAAAGTTTAACGATCAGAATGTAAAGAAAGAGTTCCTGAACTACGTAAACGCCAGGTAACATAAATTCCGGCCTCCGTGCCGAAGTCTCACAATGGATTGGATGGCAACGAGTTGTTATCCAATTTTTTTTGCCATTATTTTTGGGTAGCTCCGGGCAGACCCGCCAATATCTTTTTATTTATAATCGTTCAAAATGGGCTGAATTCCCAAAAAAGAAATAAATTCTTAGCTTTATAGCCTTAACATAACCCGGCTTATGATCTTTGATTTAGACATGATTAAGGCAGTGTACAAAAACCTGCCCGCAAAAATTGCCCAAGCACGTAAGGTAGTTGGCAAACCCCTCACCTTATCCGAAAAAATACTCTACTCGCACCTGCATAAAGATCAGCCGGTGGAGAACTTCGGACGTGGAAAATCATATGTAAATTTTTCACCTGACCGCGTAGCGATGCAGGATGCTACAGCCCAAATGGCGTTGCTTCAATTTATGTCTGCAGGCATGCCGAAAGTTCAGGTGCCATCAACCGTGCATTGCGATCACTTGATTCTTGCAAAGGATGGCGCCAAGAAAGACCTGGCAGATTCTATCACAGCAAGTGGTGAGGTGTTCAACTTCCTCGAATCAGTTTCAAACAAATATGGTATTGGCTTCTGGAAGCCAGGTGCCGGGATCATTCACCAGGTGGTGATTGAGAACTACGGCTTTCCGGGCGGAATGATGATTGGTACTGATTCACATACTGTGAATGCCGGTGGTATCGGTATGATTGCCATTGGTGTAGGAGGCGCTGATGCGGTGGATGTAATGGCCGGTATGCCGTGGGAGTTGAAATTCCCTAAGCTAATTGGTATTAAACTTACCGGTAAACTCAGCGGCTGGACTTCCTCAAAAGATGTGATCTTAAAAGTTGCTGGTATTCTTACTGTAAAAGGTGGAACCGGAGCGATCGTTGAATATTTTGGACCAGGTGCGGATTCATTATCGTGTACCGGCAAGGGTACCATTTGTAACATGGGTGCCGAGATTGGTGCGACAACTTCTACGTTTGGTTATGATGAGAAAATGGCTGCTTACCTGCGCGGAACAGGCCGCAAGGAAGTTGCTGACCTTGCCGATAAAGTAAAGGAACACTTACAGGGCGATCCGGAAGTATACGCAAATCCGGAAAAGTATTTTGATCAGGTAATTGAAATTGATCTTTCCACATTAGAGCCACATGTAAACGGGCCTTTTACTCCGGACCGTGCGATTCCAATCTCACAGTTTGCGGAAGAGGTTAAGAAAAACAACTGGCCACAACGGCTTGAAGTTGGTTTGATTGGTTCCTGTACCAACTCATCATACGAAGACATTTCCCGCTCTGCTTCTTTAGCGCAGCAGGCAATTGATAAAAAACTTAAAGCAAAAGCTGAGTTTACAATCACTCCGGGTTCTGAGCAGGTTCGTTATACCGTTGAACGTGATGGCTTCCTGAGCGTGTTCGATAAAATGGGCGGAGTTGTATTGGCGAATGCCTGCGGGCCGTGTATTGGTCAGTGGTCACGTCACACCAACGATCCTAACCGCGCGAACTCGATCATTACCTCATTTAACCGGAACTTCGCCAAGCGGAATGACGGCAATCCGAACACACACTCATTCGTTGCATCACCGGAGATCACCACAGCATTTGCGATTGCAGGTGATCTGACATTCAATCCATTAAAGGATACACTAACGAACGAGAATGGACAACAAGTAAAGCTTGACGAGCCAAAAGGTATGGAGCTTCCGCCAAAGGGATTCTCTGTAAAAGATGCCGGCTACCTCGCTCCTGCCAAAGACGGCAGCAGAGTTCAGGTAAAAATTAAACCGGATTCAAACCGGTTACAGGCGCTTGCTCCGTTTGCTCCGTGGGATGGCAAAAATCTTATCGGTATGAAGCTGTTGATCAAGGCGAAAGGAAAATGTACGACTGACCATATTTCTATGGCCGGTCCGTGGTTAAGATTCCGCGGCCACCTCGACAATATTGCCAACAACACGTTAACCGGTGCCTTGAATTTCTTCAATGATAAAACGGATAATGTTAAGAATCAGCTGACCGGAGAATACGGTCCCGTACCCGCAACGCAACGTGCCTATAAAGCAGCGGGTATCCCAACGATTGTTGTGGGTGACCATAACTACGGTGAGGGTTCATCGCGTGAGCATGCTGCGATGCAACCACGTCACCTGGGCATTCGTGTGATTCTCGTTAAATCATTCGCCCGGATTCACGAGACGAATTTGAAAAAGCAAGGTATGCTTGGTCTGACGTTCTCTAATGAAGGCGATTACGATCGCTTCCAGGAAGATGATGTCATCGATATTACAGATTTGACGTCATTTGCACCGGAAAAACAATTAACGCTCGTGTTGCATCATAAAAACGGCACAAGCGATACGATCAAGGTTAACCACACGTATAATGCTGGTCAGATCGAATGGTTTAAAGCTGGGTCTGCATTGAACCTGATGGCCAAAGAGATTGTTGGCTCAGCCTCTAAAGCTCCAGTCAAGAAGAGCTTAGGTAAAAAGATCAAGGCAGTTGCGAAAAAGATCAAAAAGGCTTTAACCAAGAAACCAGCGAAGAAAGCTGCGAAGAAGGTTGTTAAAAAGGCAGCAAAGAAAGCAGTAAAAGCGAAGAAGGCAGTAAAGAAAGCAGTGAAAAAGGTTAAAAAGGCCGCAAAAAAGAAAAAGTAATCCTACAATGTTTATCCAATAATTAAAGAGGCTTTCGGGCCTCTTTTTTTTACTTTACTGCATCATGAAGTCCAAAATTTTATACAGCTTGCCTGGCACTCAATTCCCGCTCACGTTTTACAAGCTGACGGTCAAGCATAAAGGTTCCCAATGGAATGAGTGATGCACCCCACGCAATCAACACCCACAAAAAATTCCAGTTCATGGCTTTCTTTGCCAACGGAACTGCCGGGATGTACAGAACAAACAGTAACCCGTGCGCCCAGCCTGTATACTTAACAGCTTCGGGTATTCCCCATGCATATTTCATCGGCATGGCAATGCATAGCAGCACGAGAAAAGAGATACCCTCCAGTATCCCGATAATTCTAAGGTTTCTGATGCTGTTCACTGTGACAATTACTTTACAACCAAAACTCCATTAGCCGTCAGGCGGATTTCTTTTTTCGGCTCGGTGATCGCAGCAATTTCTTCTTTCGATTTCTTCGCGTCTTCCGCATAGTGTTTCAACTCATCTACAGAAGTCTCGATCTTTTTAGCCTGCCCTTCCAGCACAACAGTTTTACCAATCATTTCCAATGGTACAAAAAAACCATAGTCTTTAAACTTTACCAGAACAGTTGATTTATCCGGCATCTCTAGTGACATCCAGCACCCTTTTTTCGGACAAACGTCCAATACTTTACCTTCTATCTTAACGTCTGCGATCTGTTTATCCGCCATGATCGCAGGCAATTCAGACACTGCTATTGCTTTGTCAGCGGTAATTGCTTCACCAAAGGTCGTTCCGGGTGTTGCAGGTGTTTTCGGGGGCTGAGCCTGCACCCCAAGCGCTGCGAAAAGGAAGAGAAAAAAGAATACGGGTTTAAATAATTTCATCGCGTTTGGATTTAGAAGGGCGAAGATACAGATCAAAATATTGTTTTACATGACATTTTGAAAATCAGGCAGTTAGACTCCTTTTAACTGCCCGATCAATCAGATCATTATACTCCCGCGCTAAGCAGTGCATACTCAATTGCGGGCCTTCCTCGCTCACCATCCTGGGTAAGGGCTGTAAATTTCAGCTTATAAATGTTTCCATCAGCATCTTTGATCAGATAGAAACGATCGTTGCGCAAGGATGGAGCAGTCGTAGGGCCACCGCCATTTCTCCAGCTTGAACCTATATTGGTCTGACTGGTCCCAAACGTAATACCGGTCAAATCTGCTGCATCAAAGTTTGCATACTCTCCCACGTTCGCAACAAGCAATTGTACAGTTTCAACACCTGCTCGGTTTTGAATAATAAAATCGTTAAATATGTATGGCACAAAACCTTCGCCAAGGTTAGTCTGATTCATAAAGGTTGTATAGGCAATATCCCACTTCCCTTTTGCAGGTTCAGGCTGCACTGCAGCATTTGCATCCAGGCTCACATAGTTAAACAGGTAATCGCTGTTACGGGTAACTTCAATGGTCTGGAAAGTAGCCGAGTTAATATCGGCATACTGAATCGTATAGTTATCTCCATTGCGGAGCACGCGGATCTTTTTCCAGCTTCGCTGATTTCCGGAAGGATCATGGCCGCGGTTAACGATATACACGTGGTTCTCTTCCGCAGTTGCTGAGATATCATCAATCGCGAGATTGGTCATTCCACCTGCAGGCTCATCAATAAAGGCCATATTAGCTGTTGAAAATGCATCCACTGTAAGTGATGCTCCAAAACCAACGGTATCCATTGCAACCACAGTTGTCAGGTCTGTTTTGTCCAGGGGCTTCGCCAGCATAGATAATCCCGAGTTAAGGATAACTTTAAACTGACCAGCCCCGGTATAAAATCCGAAATCCCATTCGGTTCGGTTCACACTTGTCTGACGGTTAGCGCTCAGATCAATAAATACCCGGTTTGGGAACGCGGGGCCGCCTCCCTGAATATTCATCGCAGCATTATTCACGGTGATCTCCGAGAAGGTTACGGTGATTTTTGAGTTTGTACCCGCCACTACAGTTCCATCAATGGAAACAATTTCAAAAACAATAACCTCATCACCTGTAAAGCCTACGCCATTGGCTTTAGTAAGCATTATTTCGGCCGTAGTTTCACCAGCCGGGATTACCGCGGTAATCATATTCCCCACAGCTGCTGGCATTGTTGTAAAATCTGTTCCATATTGAAGTAAGCCACTGCTTGCTGACAACTGTATTGTTACGTCCGTAGAGGTTGCCCGGGATAAATTCAGGTTGATAGCAAGTGATTCTTCATCGCTTGCGATACCGGCTACCGCTGATTCAAATTCCAGCTTATTGTCCGGAAACTTAGGGTCATCCTCACAGGCAGAAAAAATGAGCACGCTTGCCACGCATAACATCGACAATAAATGATTTTGTTTATAATTCATGGATGTAGTTTTTTATATGGTTAAAAATTAAAAGTCAATGTTGTATAGAATGAGCGTCCAGCGCTTAACGGATTCGTACCGCCTGGTGAATGCGTACTGCTGCTGATGGCGGTGCTTCTTATTTGAGTTACATCAAACAGGTTACGAACGCCTAATGCAACATTCAGTTGCTTCAGGAATGTTTTTTGAAGACTGACATCTGCCCAGTGATAGGCTTCTGATTCTGCGAGATAAACTCCGTCTGCATTGATGGTATAAACCGGAGTTTTGCCTGTGAATTTATAATACAAGCTTGCGGTTAGTCCAGGTCCAGCGAACAGGTAGCTAACCGATCCGTTGGCTTCAGGTGACCACGTAAACTTATCAAGTGATTCATCGCCATCGTAATAGATGTTATACCGGCCTGTTATGCCCGCCCCGGCCGTAACCGTTAACGATCCGGAAGTGATTGTATTAACCAGGGTTAACCCTTGCGACTTAAACTTGCTGATATTACCGAACGTGCTTTCATTAGCGGTTCCACCCGGGCGCTGAATGGATTCAATCATGTTATTTACATTATTATAAAAGCCATTGAGCACCAGTTTATAGGCAAGTGTCGCTGTCTTAATGATCTGCCAGTTCCAGGATACATTGAAGCTATGCGATAGTTCCGCTTCCAGGTTCGGGTTTCCGTCTATCGCGTGATTTGAATCATAGAAATAGAAATACAATTCACGCAAGGATGGCGCTCTGAATCCGCGGCCATAAGAAAGTCTGAGGTCGTGTGTTGCCGATAATCTGATCCGCGTGTTGAGCGATGGCAATACCGGTGGCGCATCATATACAGAGTTCTTTACGAATCTTAAGCCTGGACGAACGGTAAGGAACGAGAACGGCTGAATTTCAGCAGAAAGAAAAGCTGCATAATCCGCGAGCCTGTTTCTTCCTTCGATAAGCCTGCCGCCTGATGCGGATTCCGTATTGATATCATACCCGGGCTGAAGGGTAATCATTCTGCTGATTTTATATTGAATTGTTCCGCGCAGCGTGATTCCATCGTACCGGGTAACATCCTGTAAGCCCGGACCGATTGCAAGCGTTTTTTCGCCCGTGGCAGCGTTAACAGTTATGGTTTGAGTTTTACGCTGATAGTCGGTGTAAGCAACAGCAGCGTTAACGCTAAGCTTGTCGCTAAGGGTAGCCATACCCTGTACCTGGTGAATGTAACGCGTAGTTAAGTAATGCTGATCAAGCGCTTCGTTGCCCGAGAACTGTGCAGGATTATAAATGTCTTCATTCAGAAAATCGAGGCGGTACGAAACATTCCATGTATCACGCTGAACGCCAAATGTGCCGCTTGCCAGCCATTGCTTTTTAGGATGATAAGTTTTCTCCCGGCCGGAAGTATCGCCCTGCCAGCCTCCTGAATAGTAGTGACCAAAATCAGCAAGGGCATACAAGGATTTTGTCTTATACTGAACATTAATGTTCTCCTGATGCAGTCCTTTTT
>CAZHQP010000146.1:0-7114 GCA_964534735.1 uncultured Roseivirgaceae bacterium | reverse complement strand
CACTGTCTGAAATGAAGAAAACATTCCCGAAAGACATTGACTACCTGGTACCGGTTGAAACAACTTCGGTAGTGGAAGTTTCCATCACGGAAGTACTGCATACACTCGTTGAAGCCTTGATTCTCGTAACGCTTGTGGTATTCCTGTTCCTGCAAAACTGGCGGGCAACTTTAATTCCGATCCTGGCCATCCCGGTTTCACTGATTGGCACGTTCATTTTCTTTATACCCTTTGGGTTCACGATTAACACGCTTACCATGTTTGCCTTTGTGCTCGCAATTGGTATTGTGGTGGATGATGCGATTGTGGTGGTGGAAGCTGTACAGCATAATATGGACGAGCACAAGCTTTCTGCAAAAGAAGCTACGCTGCGCGCGATGAAATCAATCACCGGTCCGGTAATTGCCATTGCACTAATTCTGGCTGCTGTATTTGTGCCGGTTGGTTTTGTACCGGGCATCGTTGGAAAGTTATATCAGCAGTTCGCGATAACCATAGCGGTGTCGGTATTGATCTCCGCTTTTGTAGCCCTTTCCTTAACACCCGCATTGTGCATGCTGTTGCTGAAGCCTACCGATCCGGACGCAAAGAAGAATTTCATCGAACGATTCTTTGTTTGGTTCAACGTTAAGTTTGATAAGCTTTCACACTCCTACACAGGCGGTGTAAGAAGCTGGATCAAAGGAACTCCCTACGTACTCGTTATGATGGTTGTTCTGTTTGTGGGATTATTCTTTTTGTTCAAGAGCAAGCCGGGCGGTTTCATTCCAACCGAAGATGAAAAACGCCTCTACGTAACATACGAAATGCCGGAAGGAACCTCAACTTCGCGTAACACGGAAATGATGCTTGAACTGCAGAAGCGGATCAAGTCAATTCCAGCGGTAAGTGTTGCGGGCGGCTTGGCCGGATTGAATGTTCTTAACTTCTCGTTCAAGTCAAACGTAGGAACTGTGTTCGTTGCCCTCAAGCATTGGGATGATCGCGATCCGAAAACAGAAAGTGTACAGGCTGTTATGGGTGAGATTCAGAAGCGTACAGCTGATTTAAAAGAAGCACAGGTGCGGGCAATTGCTCCCCCGGCCATCCCGGGGCTCGGGCAATCAGCCGGATTTACATTTGAGCTTCAGCAAACCACATCAACGGATAATATCAATCAATTCGAAGGTAATCTTCAGAAATTTTTGGGTGCGTTGCGCCAGCGTCCTGAAATCGGGCTTGCGTATTCGTTCTTCAATGCACGCACTCCCACGTACCAAATCGATATTGATAAGGAGAAAGCAAAAAAAACTTGGTGTTTCAGTTGCTGAAGCATACAGCACGTTGTCAACCCTGTTGGGCAGCAGCTATGTAAATGACTTCAACTTGTATGGTCGTAATTTCCGCGTAATGGCCCAGGCTGATACATTATACAGAAAGAATATCGAAGACATTGGTAATTACCGCGTGCGCAACGCTGCGGGAAATATGGTACCGCTCAGCGCATTGATAACTTCAAAGATGATTGAAACGCCTGCTGTTATTCCGCACTATAACTTATACCGAACTGCTGAAGTTATGGGTGCACCCAGACCAGGCTACAGCTCCGGTCAGGCAATTGAAGCCTTAAAAGAAGTTGCTGCACAAACGTTGCCTGCGGGTTACAGTTATGAATTCTCAGGCATGAGCCGTGAGGAGATTTCAGCCGGTAATAGCACCGGGTTGATCTTTACGATCTCAATTGTGTTTGTGTTCCTCTTTCTCGCTGCACTGTATGAAAGCTGGTCGGTTCCCTTCTCGGTATTGTTTGCCGTTCCGATCGGTGCGTTCGGTTCGATCTTAACGCTCACGTTCCTTCCTGGTCTGACCAATAATATTTATGCGCAGATCGGATTAATCACTTTGATTGGGCTTGCAGCCAAGAACGCCATCCTGATTGTTGAGTTTGCCAAAGAGCGGGTGGATGAAGGAATGGACATTATCAAGGCAACGCTTGAAGCAGTTCAATTGCGTTTGCGCCCGATCATTATGACTTCGCTTGCGTTCATTCTCGGTGTATTGCCGCTCGCTTTTTCAAGTGGCGCAGGTGCAGAAGCGCGGAAAACAATTGGCTGGACGGTTGCCGGGGGTATGGTGGCGGCCAGCTCGCTCGCGATCTTTGTGGTTCCGGTTCTGTATGTAGCCATTACAAAAATTGCATACCGCAGGCGAATGAAAAACGGCCATGTTGAAGGCGGCCAGCACGTAGCGGTTGAGCATTAGGTAATAAATAGAATAACTAAAAAGACTAAAGAACGCTTCCGGAACGGGGGCGTTTTTGCTTTTTAAGCTTATTTAGTTTCACGAGGTTTAATGTTTACGTTCAGATGGTGCCGATTTCAGATATCGATTACAACGATAACAAATACTTAACGGCCTTTTGTAAGGCAAAAAACTTCAAATCGGGATTTTATATTGAATTGCATCCCCGATTTCTCACGACCCTCTTTTAAATCTTAATTATTGCAAAATTCATTTGGCGATTCCCCGTAATTAGGAATAAACGCAAATCTATTTTATCACGCCTGCGGAGAATGAAATAAACAGCCCACCTTGATTACCTAAGTTTGTTCAGTGTTAATTGTCGATGAAGTAAAATCAAAAACACTAATGCCATGAGAACAAATTCAATAATAAGGCTCAATATCATCGTAACAGATAGAATTCCCCAAACCTTTTACATCTTAATATTTTTAGTCCTGTTAAGTTCCACTTTGCTTTTTGCTCAAGAAGGCAGCGAACAACACGCAAAACCACTTCGCAATAGTATTGGTGCGTACGTTGGCTTATTAGATGTTAATCTAAATTATGAACGAAACGTCATTCAGCGACCCAAATCCTACTCAAATGTAAGGTTGGGCTTTGGCAGATGGACGGACTTAGCATCTGGCGGTAAATACATTAATGCTTCATTCATTCATCTGCTGGGTAAAAAGAAATCCCATGTTGAATTTAATCTCGGTATTAGATTAACACAGAATTCCAATGTGAGCGGATCCTCAAGTACCTTTTTGCTGCCAGACATTTATGTTGGCTATCGTTATGAGTATGTTGAAGTGGATTACAATGAAAAGTCAAAGGGTAACTCATATTTCCGTGTTGGTTTTTCTTCCCCAACCTTCATTAATGTAGGTGGAGGGATTAAGTTCTGAAGTAACCATTTCTGTACTCAGGCAATATAATTATGGAATTGTATAAAAAGTATATAAAACATGGCTCGAGTAACTGAGGTTTGATGTTTATCTCAAACCGATTTCTTAATTTCGTACTTAACGGTTGAGACCTTCGGCAGGCCGGTTTAACAATCCGCTTCGCGTCATTTTTAAACCATTCTATTCCCCACACTGCAAAAACATAAACGCGTAAGCAATTCAATCAATGAGAAAGCGTAGAAATTTAAAAGGACTTCCGAATTCATTGACACAAAGATATTTCAGTACTCTGTTTTACTTTGACGGTGGATACATGGCTGACTGGATTTGGAACTCAGCCGAAAAGATTGGAGCGACAGAAATCAAAATTGATATTCTCAATAAAATCATTGAGCCGAGTGAAGTAGAGATAAAACCCTTGACTTCCAACTTAGACAGACTTCAGGAGACAATTAAAGTCATGCTAGACAAGAATGGATTTGACAAAAACTTTATCAAAGAGGCATACTTTGATATTTACATTTCTCAAAAGTTCAAGCATATGAGACTATTGACCTGCACCGCGACATTAAAAGATGAGAATGGATTTGAATACAAAGGGAAAACTTATACAGAAAAATCATACGAAGACAAATCTTCCCTGGCTGAACATCTCATCCCAGGACGATCAATTTGGGACAGAGTAAAAAAATGGCTCGGTAGATTGAACTACTTACAACAAAAAAGTATAATCCATGGCACTAATAAGGAGGGACATTTTTTTATTTTTGCTTAGCGCCAAGACTTATACATAAACGTTGGTTGCCATTTGTACGTTTGATGTGAAATGATGGAAAGACAGACTATATTTTTTTCATTGATTGCAACTGTCGTTGGACTAATTCTGTGGAGAAGAGGTTCAAGACTAATAAACAAAGGAAGAAGAACACAGGGAACAATAATTGATAATATTTATAAGCCTGACAATGAAGGATCTGGCGTTTACTATCCTGTTATTGAATTTACGACCGACAAAAATGAAAAAATAAAAAAAGAGCTCAACGTTGGGACAAATCCGGAGAGACCAATTGGACAAATCGTTACAGTTCTTTATGACCCACAAAATCCGGCAGACTCGGTGACAAGTCCAGGACTACAGCTAGAAATTATTCCTAGACTATTAGTAGCACTTGGAACAACGGGACTCATTGTAGCGACACTGAATATGTTAGGAGTAATTTCCATTATCCCGAAAAACTAACGGTAGTCAACAAACTACGCGACTAGTGCCGGGGTTTCAACTAATTAAATATCTAGCTTCGGTTTAAGTCACGTAACATGGGTCAGTATCGACCTCGCAACGCTAAACATTCCACTACGCTTCATCGTTCCATGCCTGAACCAGCGCGAAGTCGCATTTGTTTGAAAAAACATTGTAATTAACCAACTTAAACGCAAAAACAGACCTGACAATAATTATGAAAGAAGTATATCATTTAAACTGCGTAAAAATTATCTCACCCATTAACGACAATGTTTGCGGACACTGCCTGTTAGTAAAAGAGAATGGCAGCCTCATTCTTATTGACACCGGTATTGGACTTTTGGATACCCTAAATCCATCTGAAAGAATCGGGCAACAATTAATTGAGCTGGTAGGTTATCATTTTGACGAAAATCAAACTGCTGTACGACAAATAGAAGGGTTAGGACTAGATCCTGGAAACGTAACAGACTGTATCATTTCACATTTGGACAATGATCATATTGGCGGATTGCCAGATTTTCCACTTGCAACTGTTCACGTTAGCGAGGAAGAACTAAATAATTTCGATTCAAACAATCCGAGATATCTGAAACTTCCTTTGGCTCATAAGCCAGCCATTAAAACGTATGCGAAATCAGACCTGGATTGGTTTGGTTTTGAGGCAAGAAAAGTCAATGTCGGCATTGAAACTGAAATTTATCTTATTCCTCTTTTTGGGCACACACTTGGGCATTGCGGTGTTGCATTAAAAACAGACAACAAATGGTTGTTTTATATAGCAGATGCATACTATATGAGAGTAGAACTTACCGATGAGAAGCATCCTGTAAATGAGTTAGCGAAAATACGGGCGGACGACAATAATTTAAGGCTAGCAACGCTTGGCAAAATTCGTAAACTTGCAAAAGACCATCCGGAAATTGAAATTTTTGGATACCACGACATTGAAGAATTTAAAGTTTACAGAAATTTTAAAAATGAGCTTAATTGAATTTCCAATAATAAAGACGGATAGGTTTTTACTTAGACAATTTGATGAACGTGACTTAGAAAATGTTTACAAAGGTCTTTCAGACCCTGAAATCATTAAATACTACGGAGTAAGTTACAAATCACCAGAAGAGACAAAAGCCCAAATGCGATTTTTTTCAGATTTAGAAAAAGACGGGACAGGAATTTGGTGGGCAATTTGCTCATTGGATAACAAAGTATTTTATGGGGCAGGCGGACTAAACAGCTTAAGCAAAGAACACAAAAAAGCAGAAATAGGATTTTGGCTATTGACAGAGTTTTGGAGACAAGGTATAATGACAGATGTAATCCCAATAATTTGTAAATATGGTTTTGACAACTTAGGACTACATAGAATAGAGGGACTTGTTGAATCCGAAAACTTGAACTGCAAAAACGCAATGAAAAAACTTGACTTCGATCACGAAGGAACAATGAAAGACTGTGAAATAAAAAACGGAAAGTTTATAAGTCTGGACATATACGCAAGACTTAAAAACGAATGAATGCTGTCGAAAGGGTAGCGAACCGGTAACACAGGTTTTGTATCAGGCGGGGTGATGTGCAAATTTTAAACTTTGTGGCTCTATTCAAATTCAGTGCCGGTTGACAGTTTTGCACCCCCAACCGCCCGAACATAAAGCCTGAAACCATCGGCAATCATTTAGTTAACACTGTGCTTCAACCTATATTCACTTAGAAACCTGATACCATGAGCCTCTCAAAAACTGACAATCCCGCACTCCTATTAATCGACATTCAAAAAGGTTTTGATGATATCGCCTATTGGGGCGGGCAGCGGAATAATCCGGATGCGGAAAATAAAGCAGCTGAACTTTTGAAAATCTGGAGAGAAAATAAGCTTCCGATCTTTCACATTCAGCATTGCTCAACTACTCCGACATCTTTATTGCGTGAATCACATCCTGGAAATGCGTTTAAAGATGCTGTTATGCCGCTGGCCGGAGAACCGATTATTAAAAAAAATGTAAACAGTGCATTCATCGGCACCGATCTGAAAGAACAACTTGATCGCGCAAAAATCAACAGGCTGGTTATTGTTGGCCTTACAACCGACCATTGCGTATCAACTACTACACGCATGGCCGGAAATCTCGGCTTTGAAACTTTCCTTGTTTCAGATGCGACCGCAACGTTCAATAAAAAGGGTATCAATGGAGAGAACTTTTCAGCCGGGCTGATCCATGAAACTGCACTCGCCAGCTTAAGCAATGAGTTTGCTACCATCGTTACTACAGATTTTATCAAACAGAGCCTGTCATGAATGTGATTGAGCAGTCTTTCGGAGAATTTCTGATCACAACCGATAAAACCAAACTGGACATGATCGCCATCCATGATTTTTTATCGAAGCATTCCGGCTGGAGCAACAACATTCCGTTTGAACGGGTTCAGGCTTCCATTGATAACTCACTAAACTTTGGATTATTTCACCACGACAAACAAATTGGTTTTGCCCGTGTAATCTCCGACTTCTCAACAATTGCATACCTGGGCGATATTTATGTGCTGAACAGTTATCGCGGCCAGGGTCTTTCTAAAAAATTAATGGATGCTGTTATCGCGCATCCAAATTTGCAAGGATTAAGGCGCTGGATTTTATTAACCTCAACAGCCGACTGGTTGTATGAAAAGTATGGCTTTACCAAATTGCCCAAGCCGGAAA
>CAZHQP010000145.1:302-7235 GCA_964534735.1 uncultured Roseivirgaceae bacterium | reverse complement strand
GCGGAATAAAAGGCTCGTCATTTGAACCAATGGGTTGCCATGGTTCATATTTTCAGTCACTGTCGTATAAGAACATCTCTGATCAGGGTGACATGCAAATGGCGGAAGAGCTTACCAAAAAGCACAAGATTGCCTCTGTTCCTGTCTCGGCTTTCTATCAGGATAAAACCGATAATAAGCTGTTACGCTTTTGTTTTGCCAAGCAAGAGAAAACGCTGGACCAGGCTATTGAAATCCTTCGCAAATTCTGAATCATTCCCTTTCTTTGCAGGGAAACCACTACTCCATGCGTGATTTAAAAATCACCTTATTACAGTCTGACCTCTATTGGGAGGAAATTGAAGCTAACCTGTCGGCTTTTGAAGAAAAGATCTGGCAGATCGGACAGGATACGGACGTGATCGTACTTCCCGAAATGTTTACAACCGGCTTTACGATGAATGCACAGAACCTGGGTGAGCACATGAATATGCGTACATTCAAATGGATGCGACAGATGGCTGATCAGACAGGTGCGTTAATTCTCGGAAGCTTTGTTGCGAAAGTTCACGACAAATTTTTCAATCGCTTGTTGTGGATGGAGCCGGGCGGAAATTACAAGACCTATGATAAACGTCATTTGTTCAGAATGGCGAATGAGCATAAAACGTATTCCTCAGGCGAAAGCTTGCTGGTTGGTGAATGGAAGGGGTGGAGGATTTGCCCGCTGATTTGTTACGACTTGCGGTTTCCGGTGTGGAGCCGGAACACATATGATGCCGTATCAAAACGGTTGAACTATGACTTATTGATCTATGTAGCCAACTGGCCCACGGCACGCGTAGAAGCGTGGAGTGCATTGTTAAAGGCACGAGCCATTGAAAACCTGAGTTATGTGGTAGGCGTGAACCGGGTAGGCGTTGACGGAAACTCAATTGAATACAACGGAAGCTCTGCGATCATCGGGCCGAAGGGTGAGGTAATTTTTTCTTCGGAAGGTGTTGAGGCAATCAAAACGCTCGAATTAAATGCCCATTCGCTACAGGCATTCCGCGATAAATTTCCGGCTTATTATGATGCGGACGAATTCTCGATTGACAATGAAGAATTTTCTGAAGAAGATTTTTTGACGGGATTGAGCTAAAAACTATTTCTCCATCGCCAGATCAAAATCCACGACTACCGGTAAATGATCGGAAGGATAATACGTTCCGTCATTATCGGTGATCACCTGATAATTCCGGGCAACCCATTCTTTCGAATGGAAAATAAAATCAATTGTCTTGCATGTTATTCCGCCAACTTTAAATCCGCAGAATGTTCCGGCCGTGCTGCCCGCAGGCTTTGAATCAAACAACAGAAATTTATCCTGTTCATTCACCATAGTCCGATAGGCTTCTTCTGTAGGCTCTGAGTTAAAATCTCCACTAACAATGGTCGGAACCTCTGTCCTGTCACCCGTATTGTTAGCATTAGCGCCCTCTTCCATTGAAGCAAGAAAGGTTTTAATTAAAAGTGCGCTGTTTTCCCGCGCAACTTTTCCGATATGATCAAAATGTGTGTTTGCCATTACAAATTCTTTTTTGGTATCGCGGTCAAAGAATCTGGCAATTGTAAAGATGCGTGTAATAGCCGCGTCCCAGCTTTTGCTTCCGGGTAAGTCCATTGTTTCAGAAAGCCAATAAGTCTTGGTATCCAGTAATCCAAAGCGACTGTTGCGAAACAAAATGGCACTGTACTCACCTTTTTCTTTTCCATCATCGCGACCCACACCACAATAGGAATAATCAGGAAGTCTTTTCAACAGGTCTTGCAGTTGATGATGCAAGGCTTCCTGCACGCCAATGATTTCGGGATTGTACTTGGTGATAAGTGCAACCACTTTATCCGTGCGTTTTGGCCACTGATTAACTCCGTCATCGGGAGTATCCAGGCGGAGATTGTAGGTCATTACTTTCAGTGTTTGACCGATAGACACACTGTGCACAACTAAGATCAGGAAAACGATAATGAAAAAACGCATGACTAAAGATAATCATAACCATTGATGGATTAAGATTAAATTTTTGTAAATATTGAGTGTATCTTCATCCTCTAATCCCTACGCTATGAAACAAAAATTTCTGCTTTGCTTAAGTGTATTGATGGTTTTAAACGCCTGTAAAACAGGTGAAACTGTAAATCCGCCTAAGCTGTACACCATCCAGCAATTCATGGATGTGAAGAATATCTTCAGTGCCGGGTTCTCACCGGATGAAAGCAAAATATTGCTGGGCTCGAATGAAACCGGAATTTACAATGTGTTTGAGCTTGATTTAAAGTCAGGCGAGAAGAAGCAATTGACAAATTCGGATAAAGAATCTGTCTTTGCTGCTTCTTATTTCCCGACTGATGATCGGGTTATTTACACAGCTGACAAGGGTGGAAATGAGATCAGTCACATATTTGTCCGCAACAATGATGGCTCAAACATCGATCTGATCGCAGACACAGCTGCAAAAGCAAATTTCTACGGCTGGAGTCACGACAAAAAGCTTATGTACTATTCATCGAACAGTCGTGACAAGCGCTTTTTCGATTTATACCGCGTGGATGTAAGCGGAAAGCCGACAGAAGCGAAAGTTTACCAGGCTTCTATGGCGTACGAAAATAACGAGGGAAATAATCCTTCTGCCATTTCGCGTGATAACCGATATATCGCGCTCACAAAATCAATTACAACCAATAATGGAGATATGTACCTGCTTGATACCCAAAGCGGTCAGAGCAAATTAATTTCCCAGCATACGGGTGACGCTAAATTCACACCTCAGTATTTCAGTCTGGATGGAAAAAAACTGATCTACCTGACCGATGAAGGTGCTGAGTTTATGTATTTGTCAAGCTTTGATATCGCGACCGGAGAGAAAACCAGGCTTGAAGATGCGCCCTGGGACATTATGTACTCGTATTTATCGCAAACCGGTAAATACAGGGTAGTTGCCATAAACAATGATGCGCGCACCGAGATTAAAATTTACGATGAATCAGACGGAGGTAAGTTATTGAAGATTGAAAATCTGCCGGAAGGCGATATTACTAACGTCACAATCTCAGACAGTGAAAAGCAGATGACGTTTTATGCCAGCAGCTCAAAAGCTCCTCAAAACATTTATCTCTACAATTTTGAAACGAAAGAGATTAAGCAATTGACAAACACATTGAGTCCTGAGATTAATCCGGGCGACCTGGTTGCGGGTGAGGTGGTTAGATTTAAATCATTTGACGGATTGGAGATTCCGGCACTTCTTTATAAACCAAAAGGATTGAAGGCGGGCGAAAAAGTTCCGGCTTTGGTTCAGGTTCATGGCGGTCCGGGCGGACAAACGCGTTTAAATTACTCGAGCGGGTTTCAATACCTGATCAATCATGGATATGCGATTCTGTGTGTAAACAACCGCGGGAGCTCGGGTTACGGAAAAACATTTTATGCTGCCGATGATAAAAGGCATGGCAATGAAGATCTGAAAGATTGCATTGCAGGTAAGCAATATTTGCAAGGTCTTGATTTTGTGGACGGTGAGAAGATCGGCATTTATGGCGGAAGCTATGGCGGCTATATGGTAATGGCTGCGCTTACCTTTGCTCCGGAAGAATTTGATGCCGGTGTGAATTTATTCGGTGTAACCAACTGGTTGAGAACATTAAAAAGCATTCCACCATGGTGGGCTTCTTTCCGCCAAGCATTATACATGGAAATGGGCGATCCTGCGAAAGATTCAGTGGCATTGTATAATAAGTCACCGTTGTTTTATGCGAAGAATATCACCAAGCCATTCATCGTGTTACAAGGCAGTAATGATCCGCGGGTATTACAGGTTGAATCCGATGAAATTGTAGCAGCTGCAAAAGCCAACAATGTCCCTGTTGAATACGTGATCTTTCCGGATGAAGGTCACGGATTTGTGAAGAAAGAAAATAATATCAAAGCTTCGGAAGAAATTCTGAAGTTCCTGGATAAGTATTTAAAGAAAGTCCCTGACGTGCAGGGGAAACCTGCACAATAAATAAAAAAGTCCTGATTCTGAGCAAAGCCGAAGAATCAGGACTTTTTTATTGGATTAAGCTTTTAAGCTAAAGCCTCAACTGAATTAACCTCACCCGGCATCATGCGCTGGAAGAGATTCTCAATACCGGCTTTCAACGTTACCATAGAAGACGGGCATCCGCTGCATGAACCCTGAAGTTTTACTTTTACAATACCATTGTTAAACGAATGATAGGTAATTGCTCCGCCATCCTGCTCAACAGCCGGACGTATGTATTCTTCCAGGATCGTTTTAATTTTTTTAACGACTTCGGTTTCTTCTTCTGTTGAAAGAGAGTCTTCTTCCTGAATATCGATAATGTATTTACCCATCTCCAGAAACTTCTGAATATGGGTTTTGATTGTGTTCTGGATTTCCAGCCACTCTACATCGCCTTTTTTAGTAACGGTAACGAAGTTACTGGCATAAAACACGCGATCAACAAACGGGTATTCAAAAAGCTCCTGTGCAAGGGGTGCATTGGCAGCACTTTCGGCATTCGGAAAATCGTAGCTTAATCCTTCAGGAACCAGCATTTCATTCACCACAAATTTCAATGAATTCGGGTTCGGATTTGATTCCAGGTAGATATGAATGTTTTTAGGAGTAGCCTGCAGCATAATTTCGTATTATAATCGAACAACAAAATTAGGCAATTAAAGTTCGCAGGAATCTGCAAACACTAATTTATCATCAGTCTGAATACTACACCTGTCAGTCTGAGCTTGTCGAAGACTATTGGTGCACAAAATCAGGTTTCGACAAGCCTGCCTGCCGGCAAAGGCAGGCTCAACCTGACATTTACTCTGCCGTTTCCGGCTCAAGCGCATTTTCCCACTTGCTGACAACGGCTGTGGCAATGCTGTTCCCAACCACGTTGGTTGCGCTGCGGCCCATGTCCAGTAAAGGATCAATGCCCAGCAATAAGGCGAGGCCGGCTTCCGGGATATCAAATGTTGCGAGCGTTCCGGCAATTACCACCAGTGATGCGCGCGGCACACCGGCAATACCTTTGCTGGTGAGCATCAGTACCAACAGCATGCTGATCTGCGTTGCAATGGGCAAATGAATGCCGTAAGATTGTGCGATGAATAACGAAGCGAACGTCATATACATCATGCTTCCGTCCAGATTAAAGGAATAACCCAGTGGTAAAACAAAGCTCACGATCTTGTCCTTACAGCCGAATTTTTGCAGCTCCTCCATTGTCTTCGGGAAAGCAGCTTCACTGCTGGCTGTACTGAACGCAAGCAGGATTGGTTCTTTAACACGCTTGAACAAATTCAGGATTCGTTTTCCGATTACCAGGAAACCCGCTAATCCTAACAGTACCCAAAGCACGGTAAGTCCGAAATAAAACTCTCCGATAAAAATCGAATACGTTTTTAAGATGCCCATGCCTTGTTTGGCGATGATCGCAGCCATCGCACCGAATACAGCGATCGGTGCGAGATTCATTACATAGCCGGTAATTTTTAAAATCACGTGTGCGGCCGCATCCATAAAATTGATGATGATCTTGCCCTGCTCACCAATCGCTGCAGTGGCTACACCAAAGAATAAGGAGAAGACAACGATTTGTAATATCTCGTTCTTCGCCATCGATTCAATCACGCTGCTTGGGAACACGTGATATAAAAAGTTTTTTAAGGAAAATCCGATGTTGGCAATGCCGGATGATTCTCCGGTATCCGGAACGGGCAAATGCATTGCAATACCGGGTTCGAAAATATTTACGAGGATCATCCCGAGCAACAGGCTCATGAGTGATGCCCCGACAAACCAAAGCAACGTTTTTCCGCCAATCCGCCCAACCGCACTGATGTCCCCCAGCTTGGCAACACCCACAACAAGTGTGGTGAACACAAGCGGTGCAACAATCATTTTGATCAGGCGTAAAAAAACGTCAGCTAAAACAGAGAATGGTTCAGTTTTTTTGTCACGTGCAGCTAATACTTCGTTGCGCTCCGTGTTAACCGACTTCATTTCAGCTTCAAGTGAGCTGATCGTCAGACTATCGGCTGTGTCATGCCGGGCAGCTTTAAGCTCTTTGATTCTTTTGTCTAATACTTCAAGTTTACTGTTCTCCTCATCTACATAGCTTTTGTTCAGCACAAAGCCTGTTGCGATACCAATGATCAACCCAATGATAATGTATAAGGTTAACCGGCTTTTCTTTTTTGGAGTCTTAGAAGGTTCCATAGAGGCTGAATAAGGTTAATAGGCAGAAAAATCGCTGATCTTCAACCGACAATGTTAACGATTTTATCTTAAACCTTTGAGACCCTTGCACGCAGCAGAAAATCAGCCAGTACAAGTGCGGCCATAGCTTCCACAATGGGTACGGCACGCGGAACAACGCACGGATCGTGACGGCCTTTACCAGAAACTGTTGCTTCATTGCCTTCCTTATCTACACTCTGCTGATCCTGCATAATTGTAGCCACCGGTTTGAAGGCTACATTGAAATAAATATCCTCGCCATTGCTGATGCCGCCCTGAACACCACCCGAATGATTTGTTTTTGTGCGAACCCTGTCACCTTCTTTATAAAACTCATCGTTGTGTTGTGAGCCACGCAGCTTAATTCCTTCAAAGCCGCTTCCGTATTCAAAGCCTTTTACCGCATTGATGCTGAGCATCGCTTTCCCTAATTCGGCATGAAGTTTATCAAATACGGGTTCACCTAACCCGACCGGAGTATTTTTTATCACGCACGTTACAATTCCACCAACCGTATCACGGCTTAACCGGACTTCATCAATCAAGGCGATCATTTTTTCGGCTGTCTTGGGATCGGGGCACCGAACAATGTTGTCTTCTGTTTTCGTCAGATCAAGACCTGTGTAGTGATCAGCTTTGATTTCACCCACTTGTGACACGAATG
>CAZHQP010000145.1:0-284 GCA_964534735.1 uncultured Roseivirgaceae bacterium | reverse complement strand
CCGGATTGCTTCAATAATAATTTTGCAATCGCTCCGGCTGCTACCCGCGCTGCAGTTTCACGCGCTGAGCTTCTTCCGCCACCGCGGTAATCCCGATTGCCGTACTTCACTTCATAGGTGTAATCGGCATGTGAAGGGCGGAATGTATTTTGAATGTGTGAATAATCTTTGCTGCGCTGATCTTGATTTTCGATTACGATCGCGATGGGTGTACCCGTACTCTTGCCTTCAAAAACTCCGGAGAGAATTTTAAACGTGTCGTCTTCTTTACGTTGGATTTATAT
>CAZHQP010000144.1:0-7323 GCA_964534735.1 uncultured Roseivirgaceae bacterium | reverse complement strand
GTGGATAAACAGCAAGTTGGTAAAAATTATGCGATTCCTTCCGACAATCCATTTGCAGGAAATAAATCCGGGTATAAAGAAGAAATCTATGCCTATGGAATGCGTAACCCCTGGCGATTAAGCTTTGATCCGGTAACGAAAAAGCTCTGGACCGGTGATGTGGGGCAGAACGCGTATGAAGAAATTGATATTATTGAAAAGGGAGGCAACTATGGCTGGAATACTATGGAGGGCAAACATTGCTATGAGCCGAAACGAAACTGCAACGAGAATGGATTAATGCTTCCGGTTTGGGAATATCCACGCAAGGATGGTGTATCCATCACCGGAGGGTTTGTATACCGCGGTACTGCCCTACCCGCATTAAAAGGCAAATACATTTATGCAGATTACGGCAGCGGTAACATCTGGGCGCTTGATGCAACCCGTTATTTCAATGTGTTGCTTACAGAAAGTGATCTGAACATTGCCTCTTTTGGTATAGACACAAGGAACGAACTTTACATCTGCGCGTTTGATGGTAAAATTTACAAGCTCAGTAATTAATCATGCGCCAGCGCTTAAAGAAAGATGCAGGAGACCGGAAAACTTTTACCGGAATATTTGTCCGGACTGGCCGGAAAGCCGGTTTCAAAGGTTATAGCGAAGAGACTATTCTGCTAAAAAACATCACCGATGCAGAGACCGGACTAATCGTTACCGATCATATCTGGTTCACCTTCACCAAAGGTTTTATTGCAGCCGGGGTTAAAGAAGGTATGACGCTAAGTTTTGAAGCGCGAATCAAAAAGTATACGAAAGGCTATGTAAACAAGCGCTATAACATCGATCAGCAGAAAACCGACTATAAGCTCAGCCACCCGACAAAAATTAAAGTTGCAACATAATTGCACGCTTTAAACAAACCAAAAAGGCACAAATTGAGCCGATTTGTGGCAAAAAAGGTTGCGTAAAAAATTTATTTATTTTCTGGTTTCCTCCGGGTTTTACACCCGATAGATGCAAAAAAAAACAATACTCCCATGTGATACAACAGCAACCGTTGTCATTCAAAAACAGGCCTTCTGGCGTTTGAAAAATTTCACATTAAACTACAACCCAAAAACAAGTATGATTAGATTAGCGATTGCAGTCGGATTTCTGACTGTGTTCGGCATTGTAGCGTACGTTATCGTATTGCTGCTGACGGACTATTTCTCAAAGAAAAAAAACAACACCCCTAACCCAAACAACTAATTATGGAAAACAATCAATCTTTTATCACGAAAAGCAAAATTATAACGGGCGTAATTGCCGTTGTGGGCTTTGTGCTCTTCCTTATTGTCAATCCCTTTTCATGGAATGATGCCGGGAACAGAACTGTAGTGGAACGAACGAATGGTGAGCAGATCGTTCAGTTTGCACCCGGAATTTTCTACGCAGGTTTTTTCGCGAAAGAAAAGGAATGGCCGAACCAGATTTCGGTTACCTACCAGCAGGAGGTTTCTAATGAATTGAATCTTGAGGATAATGGTATTGAAGTAGGTCAGATCATGATCCGCTTCAGCGATGCAACAACAGCCAATGTAAAAGGGATCACTCAGTTCATTCTACCATCGGATTACAAGGAAATGATCCTGATTCACAATACGCACCGTACTCCGCAGTCACTGGTTGTTAAACGACTCGCTCCATACACAAAAGAGTGTTTACAATCATCTGCGCAGTTGATGAGCAGTGAAAAGCACTATGGTGGTGGTCGTGCGCAAATGGCACAGGACTTTATGGACCAGCTGAAGGAAGGTGTTTATTTGCTGAGAACAGAAGAGAACATCGTGTATGATTCATTGGAACAGGAGAAGAAACGTATTTATCAAACTGAAATTCAGTATGACAAAAAAAACTGCTGCTCCGAAACGTAAGCTTTCTTCGATCAAAGAATACGGTATCTCCGTTGCAGATGCCGCGATTACCGATGTTGATTATGAAGATAAGGTAGATCAAAAGCTGATCAAGATCATTGATGCGGCAACAAAGTCTGCGATCTCTAAACAAGAATTGATGACTGCCCAGCAACAAACCCTTACTGCGAAAGCGAAAGGTGAGCAGGCTCTCGTTGAGATCGAGTATCAGCAAAAGCAGGAACAAACCCGCCAGGTGGTTGAAGCGGAAACAAAGGTAAAGGTTGCTGAACAGGATAAGCTTCAGCAGAAGATTGCGTATGAAGGTTCGATCCTGGAGGCTAAAAAGATCAAAGAGCTGGCCGATGCCCAGGCGTATGCACGCTTAAAGATCATGAAGGCCGATGGTGCGCTCGAGATGAAACTGAAAGCGCAGGTTGAAGTGCAGAAAGTATGGGCTGATGCCTTTAGTAAATACACCGGTGCAATTGTTCCGCAAATCCAGACAGGCGGATCGGGAACCACAAATGGTGCGATTAACTTTATGGATATCATGACTGCAAAAACCGCACGGGACTTTGCACTTGATATGAAGAATCAAAATCAGTAGGAAATAACAACTTGCTTAAAACAAAAGAGTCCCGAAATTCGGGACTCTTTTTTATTGTCTTTAGAGTTGTCCGATTAATTCCCGATACCGAAAGATAGGCCTGCTGAAACTGCAACTGCCTGGTTGTTTACATCTCCATCACCTTTTGAAATATCGGTTAAACCATAGGTATATCGGGCATCAACAATGAAGTACATCTCTTCTCCTACTTTAATGTTAAGACCTAAACCTGCAGCTATACCCAGATCAAATGTGTTATAACTATCTTTGTAATTATCAAGTGTTTCATAATCACCGCTTCCAACTTTTCCTTTAACTCCGGTTAGAAAGCCAAACGATGGCCCCAGAAAAACATTCGGGCGCACAGTGCCCTCACGATTAAAAAATATACGGGCAAGAACCGGAATTTCAATATAATTTAACTGGCTTTTGCCGGTCTCATCGTCTACATCAAAGCTTGCACCTTTTTGTGAATACAATACTTTTAACGTGAATCCGTAGGTATTCTGAATACTGTACGTCAAAAATGCACCCGCCAACAGGCCTGATTTATAGTCTGTATCATCTTTAAGGTCCATTCCATGTTTGGAAAAGTTAACACCTACTTCCGGTCCGAAACTCCATGCCCGGTCAGACTGGCCATAGGATGTCAATGAAGCTACAACTGCGAACAATACAAGCAGTGAAACTCTAAAAATCTGTTTTTTCATAAGTCGTGTAAAATTTGGTTGGAAACGTACGATCAATAATTAGTCCGCACATAAAACCGCTTATCGGCTTAAAATTTAAGTCATGCAGTAGATTTCTCTCTACAATTGTGGCACAGGCAAACAGTTGAAATTAAGGTTTTCAACTGTACATTTTTGATCAGCAAAGTGTTCATGTTCGAACTTTATTAGTGCTATAATTCAATTAATCGGCTTGATTTAAGGCTTTTTGAGTATGGTGTAACCTTTGTACCCTAACGAACTATGAGAATATTTACAGGCTTAATACTTTGGTGCTTTCTGCTGGTTTTATGCTGGCCATTAGCGCTCATTATACTGATCTTCTTCCCGATCATCTGGTTATTGCTGCTGCCCTTTAGAATTGTTGGGATTACACTCGAAGCAATCATTAAATTGATTGGTGCAATATTGATGTTTCCGTTCCGTGTACTCCGGCCAAGGTAACCCGATTAGCAAAAAAAATTTTCCACACTTTTTACGTTGATCATTACTTGATGTGCTGATTTTCTACACAGCACATGCTTCAGAGTCCAGATTCAATTCTTTTTTCATGGCATGATATTGCTGTTCAAATCAGCTTTAACTAAAATTATTTCTATGAAAAAAAGATCAATGATCGTTTCAGTGTTTTTAGGATTGGCGTTATCACTTGGGTTCATTTCGTGTGACGATGATGATTCTGTTGATCCAGGCATCGCATATGAGTCACAAGGTTTCATCAAAGGAAATATTACGGGCGTTTCTGAAGACGGCACATATGTTTTCGATGATGATTTTAAGTATACGGATTACAGTTTGTTATTGAGCACGCTTTCAACATATGAACTAAATGATGACGATAGCTATGACATTTCTTTAAGAAGAGCAGATTTTGGAGATTATGGAAATGCAACTATCAGCTTTGATCTGGAAAATGCAGACGATACCAGTCCAGATAACATTAGTATCTCAATTCAATGGGCGAACGAGGAAGATGATCGGTATATAACTTTCACTATGGGATCATCCGGTAATACGGCAACCATCACGGAGTTCTCCTTTAATCCTGAAACCGGGAGAGCAAAAGGAGAATTTACTCTGACGGGTACAAATAACTCTACCGATAAAAATGCGCTCATAACCGGCTCATTTGATGTGATTGCAAAACCTGTAGTTAATTAATATTTCAAATATTGGATATTAAAAAAGCCCCATCGGGGCTTTTTCTTTAAATCTTCCATTATTACTATCGTCCGATAAAATACCGGAAGCCAAGACTTGGTGAGAATGACGATGCTCCGAATGTAAATCCTGATTCACGGTCATCTTCTGCATCACCGTCTGTATTGGGATCGCGGGTATAATAGCTGATACCCTGGAGCTGAAAATCAAGTCCCCATTTTTCAGTGAAGAAATACGTAAAGCCGGGGGAAATAGCCAGGTTAAAAGATGTTCCTTTTACATCATCACCCACAACCGGAGAAACCTTTGTAGAGCCGAACACCGCTGACGCGTTCAATGTAAACGCAAAGTTTTCATTAGCAGTAAAGATGTAATATTTAAAATACGGCCCGATGCCAACATTGGTTTGTTTCTGGTCTGCACTTCCCTGCTCATATTTTAGCGTAGATAAGTTTAGCATCAATCCAAGCTCCATCCCATCAGCCAAAAAATAGCCTGCCGTGGGTGTAAATGTAAATCGGGTAGTCTTAAAATCATCGTCCGGGTCTTCCTGGTTGGTCGTAGAAATGGAAACTCCGCCTCCGACTGCAACAGTACCTTGAGTGGTTTGTGCAAAGCTGCTTATACACACACTCAAAAAGAGTAGTAACAAAATGTTTCTTTTCATAAAAATAATGGGTTGAATTTGGGTTTTGAAATGTGAGAGAATAAAGCCTTTATCCATCAAAAGCCATGCCGCTGACTTGATTTTTAACTTCCAAACTTCCGAAAAGTTAGCCTCGTATCGCTCTTTTCGGGGATTATGGGAAGTTGATCGCAGGTGCGCTGTAGATAATCATCCCCAATCAACCTTCAAAACCGCATTAAAACTGCATTTTCCCGGTGGCACAGATTTTCTCTTGTCGAGATCAAATTGAACGCGTATGGAAGACATTACTAAAGCATCCTTTGCCTTTTCAAGACTAACCGAAATCAACAGTAAACGCTCAGCACGTTATACAGCGGCTGCTGACCGGGTTAAAAACATTCACTTGAAAATCGTTTTCATGAATTATGCCTTCCAGGCACAACAGCTTAACGCTGATTTGAAACGCTGGATTATGGCCTATGGCGTCCAGACTATCAAGAGCAATAACAGTTTCTTCGTCAGCACCTGGACAAAATTTAAAGACCTGCTGACTTTTGGTGGTGACAATAGCGTTTTTAGTTCATGCGAACAACTCGAGGAAGAAGCATTGAAAAACTATAAAACTGCGCTGATTCTAAGTTTCCTGCCGGATGCAGCAATTAAAGATGTTGAAAAGCAATTCAGGGAAATTCAAAAAATCAAGGATAATCTATCGCACATGAAACGGAGTCAGGTATACGAACTCCAGGCCGCCTGAATTCTAATCTCAACAAGTACTAGTTTATGCTCTATTTTACCGGGGGCGATAAAGCCTATGGGTAATAACCTCATTATTCAACTGAATTTTTTTTCATTTCCATAAACCATTTTAGGTGGTTCGGTGTTTGAAGTTTGGCTGCGAACGCTGCCGGCACAGGTTGATGATTCATAAGTTACTTGAACACAGGCCTTTGCTTATGTTACACTAACAGAAAGGAGGTACAAATGTCTAGTCCCAAAGAAATTTTATCAAGATCAACGACACTAATCAAATCTACAGGTGTAGAGAGTTGAGAAGTTGATTGTACCTCGTGCGATTTTTAGTGTTTGATAAAATTGAATGAGGATTTTTAGATATCCGGCCTTGTCCAGGCCGGATATTTTTTTAACTGACTATTGGAGGAGAATTCTCCAAGCCTCCTCCACCCTTCCGGCCAGAAGATATTGCTGAGCCAGCATATGAGTTGCTTCAATTCCTTTTTGAAGGATTGCCTTTTCTTCTGCCGAAGGTGCTGACATTCCCGGAATCTGCTCGATGTTGGCTAATATCCCCAAGTCGTTACCGGTTAGGATTTTGCTATTTCTGATTTTTTCCGGGAGCTGATCATAGCCAATACCAATTTTCTCATTCGGCTTTGGTACGATAAAAATATTCTCACCGTGCGCCCGGCAATAATAATTCTGTCCCATCCGCGCCACGGCATCAATCTTATGCGGATCGATAATTCCGTTCTCATCAACAACTTCTTCCTTGATGTGCATCAATAAAACTTCACACAGCACAAGATTGCCGGCTCCGCCCTGATCGCCCAAGGCGATTACTTCTTTCACTTTACATTCAAATGACACAGGCGACTCTGCAACTCGGGGCGGCTTAACAAGCTGAGAACTCAGAGCCATTAATCCTGATTTTTGAAATTCGTTTACGCCCTTCGGAAAATCGCAGCTTGTCAATGAGGTTTGCTGCACCATGTTATAATTCACAATATTGATCACCACCTCATCCACCTCACGAATATTCTCCAGCGTATGCTTTTCCGAATTATCCCGGACCCTTCGCGAGGGCGAGAAAACCAGGATTGGAGGATTCATACTGAACATGTTGAAAAAACTGAACGGACTCAGGTTAACATTACCGGCTTTGTCAATTGAGCTTACAAACGCAATCGGTCGCGGTGAAACTGCGCTCTGTAAATATGCCTGCAATTTTGGAACAGAAAGGTCCTTTGGGCTAATCGTGATCATAAAGGTTTGTTATCAACAGGAATTTCTTCTTCAACTTTTACCGGGAGGTTAAAAATCCGGTATCCAAAAATCAACATGAGCAAACACGGCAACAAATACGCTCCATACCGAAACCGCTGGCCGGTATGTGAATACGTCCACGTGGAGAAGTCACTAATTGTTTTATATAAGGCCGCTGCTGAAAGTGTCACAAAGATCAGCAGAAGAATAACCCCAAAGCTGCGTTTTAACGTTCTATTCTTAACAAGTAATCCAACAAACTCAGCAATCAGTACAGCAATAACAACCGCTATTGAAACCGTGATGAGTGTT
>CAZHQP010000143.1:0-7378 GCA_964534735.1 uncultured Roseivirgaceae bacterium | reverse complement strand
TGTTTTCATTGGTTGGAGTTGCCCATGAATCCGGCAAGTCTTCTTCGGCTGCTTCTACATATACGTTACCATCCAGACGGTTATATGTTTTTTCTTCGTGCTGCTGATATTGTGTTGCAACCGGGTTCGGTCCGTTAAAATACGCAGGTCCCATTCCCCATCCTCCATACGGATTGTTCACATCCTTAATGGGCATAATCGGTATCGATCGGTATGGAATTGCACCCGTTGTATTTTCGTTATTATTTCCAATTGGATTTTCGGATACGCGTGAGAGAAGAACACTCTCCCCAAGCTTTAACCATGGTGTAATCTTTAAATCAGAATTTATACGTGCGCTGTAACGCTTAAAGCTGTTATCAATCAGGATACCTTGTTCATTATCATGACCAAATGATAGAAAGAAGTTAGATTTGTCATCTCCTCGTGCCACAGATAAATCGTATTGCTGCAGCAATCCGCTTCCGTTGTAAAATGCACCAAGCCAGTCGGTATCGTATTGATAATTATCCCAGGATGGATCCGGGTTTTGATTCGCATTTTCACGACCTTGTTTCCGGTACGCAACAAACTCTTCGCTCCCCAGGAAATTCGGAAGCTTAACCGGGCTGCGTTTGCTAATCGAGCTCTTAAACGTAACCCGGGTTTCTCCCTTACCACGTTTTGTAGTTACGAGTATAACACCATGTGCAGCTTTTGCGCCATAGATGGCCGCTGCAGAAGCATCTTTCAATACTTCCATTGTTTCAACATCATCAATGTCGAATTGATTTCCCGGCTCCATACGTATACCATCAATAATCCAAAGTGGTTCAGTATTGGAGATTGATCCCGCACCGCGAATGTGTATGGATGTTGCTGCACCGGGCGCACCGCCTGGCCGGGCAACTGTTACTCCGGAAACAAGACCTTGCAATGCCTGGTCAAGCCGAAGCTGAGTCTTGTTCTCCATGTCGTTAACGTTAACGGAGGTAACTGCACCCGTTACATTGGATCGCTTTTGCTCGCCATAGCCAACCACTACAATCTCATCCAGTGTTTTTGAATCGCTCTCAAGCGCGAGGTTAATAACAGTTTGCTCGCCAACTTTTATCTCTTTTGAAAGGAATCCAATCGAGCTGAACACAAGTGTTGATCCTTCCGATACCGTGATGGAATAACTTCCATTTGCATCGCTCATCGTACCATTGGTAGTGCCCTTTTCATAGATACTTACACCGGGCTGTGCTTCTTTGGTAGTTACATCCGTCACTTTCCCCGTTATTGTTTTCGTTTGCGAAAAAGCAGGAAGTGTTAACAGGATCAGGAAAACTATAGCCATCATCTTACCGGATGAAAGCATTGATGCTGTGTTGCGTAGAGGTCTTTGCATAACGTCAGGTTTTTTTGTTATTAGCGGGTTTCAGCAAATCGAATTGCTGTGCCCCCGCCCGGAGCCAGATTCAGTTTCAGTACAGTTGAACTGGTCACTTCAGCTGTTGAGATTTCTATCGGTAATGGATTTGTGTCAACATTGGCATCTTTGCCATCCTGGTAGATCTCTGCACGGTATTTCTTTCCGTGTGTCAAGAAGTCTAGCTTAACTTCAAGCGAACGTTGATCTTCATTCGTAATGCTGCCGAGATACCAATCTGAGCTGTTTCGGTCCTTTCGAACTGTCGTTACATATTGACCAATGGATGCATTCAGGATTTTCGTTTCTTCCCAATCAGTAGGAACATCTTCAATAAACTTGAATGCAGCCTGACCTTCGTAGTTCTCAGGTAAATCCGCAGCCATGTGCATCGGGCTGTAAATCACGACATACAAGGCAAGCTGCTTGGCAAGTGTAGTATGAACTCTGAATGCAGAAGTTTTATCAAACAGGATATTGAATATCCCCGGAGTAAAATCCGTAGGACCGGCAAGTCCGCGTGTAAAAGGCAGTGTTGCCGTGTGCGATGGTGGATTGCCTGCACTCCATGCTTCGTATTCAGTGCCGCGAGCGCCTTCGCGCGTCATCATGTTCGGCCAGGTTCTGCGAAGCCCGGTGTCTTTAATTGGCTCATGAACATCCAACATTACTTTGTAGCGTGCAGCCGTCTCCAGCACACGTTGATAATGCCGCGCCATAAACTGGCTCTGGTGATATTCACCGCCCGGCATTTTGTTTACGTAGCCGGTCTTTACACGCTGAATGCCATATTGCTGACAAACCTTAAACGCATCCTCAAGTTGCTTTTCATAATTAGCAACATTGCCACCGGTTTCGTGATGAGCGATGAGCCCAATCTTCTTCTCTTTCGCATACCGACTGAGTTCGGCAATGTCAAAATCCTTATAGGGTTTTGTGAAGTTGAAATTACCATTGGTAACCCAATCTCCCTCCCAGCCTTCATTCCAGCCCTCAGCCAGCACAGCTGACAGCTTGTGCTTGCTCGCAAAATCAATAAGCTCCTTTACGTTTTGTGTTGTCGCCCCGTGAATAGGTCCTGCCTCCCACGTGTTTTCCTTAATGTGCATGTTCCACCACATGCCATTGTATTTTCCGGGTTTGATCCATGATACATCACCCAGCTTATTTTGTTCGTTAAGGTTTAAGATGAGATAAGATGTAATAAGACCACCTGGAGTTTTAGCAATTTGAAGAGTACGCCAGGGAGTTTTAAGTGAGCCGCGCACATCGACCAACACCCCTGTGCTCCACGGAACCAAATCTGCCTTCAACACATTTTCACCTTTGTTGAAAAGCGTCATAGCCGGATAATCAATCAATGCAGCTTCATGTATACTGATGAATAGACTGTCACCCGATTGCATGGTAAGCGGTGTGTGGACTTTCTCGTTTAATTCACTGATCTTGTTTTTACGAAACAGATATTCCGAATCCATTTCGATGTCAGTGCTTTTGCGGTAAGCGGGAATCCACCACGCAGTGAAATCCTGGGCCATGGCGAATTCGGTAAGTTCATCGGTGATGAGAAAATCTTTAATGGCAGGCTGAGAAGGAACTTCATACCGGAATCCAAGCCCATCGTTATAAACTCTGAACTCGATCAGCATTTTACGCCTGGGCGCAACGTCCTCTTCAAGCGTGATAAGCAGCGAATTATAGTTATTGCGAATCGTTTTTACCTCGCCCCAGGGCTGGGTCCACGTCTCATCGAAGGTTGATTTGGCAATTTTCTGAATCTTAAAATTCTTGTCCAGTGCGGGCAGCCCCTTAAGTGTAAAGCCCATTTTGGAATCTTTGATAAGAGATTGATTACCGTTACTGACTTTATAAACCGGTAATCCGCCTTTATTCAACCAAAAAGAAACTTTTACCTGACCATTCGGTGAGCTGATTTCAGCAACTTCTTCCTTGTTCATCGCAAATGCGATGAGAGCTGAAACCAATAAAACACTGATAATCAGAATAATATATTTTCTCATAGTAGCCGATTTTAGGATCAACCGTTAGCGAATGAGACCTTCCGCTATCGATTGCATTAGCTTCAGACAAAGCACGGCCGGAGCATGAGGCTTGAAAACTTGCGCGTAAAAAATATAAAAAAAATGAAGGGATTAATTTTACAAAAACCTGTTTATCAGGTACTTGTAATCAGTGCAAACGTTGGAGAATATAAACGAAATGTGGACTAAAGGTCGGCCTGAACGGCACTTATCTCCATGATCTTCTTCTCAAACTGCTCATTTGGGACGAGCGACTTGCCCTTTACCCGGGCTTTATAGTTATAGATGGTATTAATCGAATAGTCGAGAATTTTGGCAATTTTCTCGGTGTCATGGATCCCGAGCCTGATCAGGGCGAAAATCCGAAGCTCTGTATTGAGCAATTGGCCTTCCTTTAACACAATCCGATCTTCCTCCTTAAAATAAGAATTGAATGTGGTGACGAAATCCGGGAAAAGCTTCAGAAAGATCTTGTCAAAGTTGCCATAGAGGTCTTCCCTGTCCTTCTTTGGGTTAAAGTTGTTTACGATAAACTTAATGTCTTCAAGCTTTTTGGTCACCAGCTTCAGCTCTATTGATTTTTTCAATGCTTCGGCTTTGTTCAGGTATTCTGAATTTACATTGAAGTAGAAGCCAATGTATTCTTCCTTGATCCGATTTGCTTCAAGCAAGGCTTTATGTGTTAGTCTCAGCTTTTTAACCTGTCTAAAAATGATCCAGGCAAAAACGATTACCAGAACAGAAAGCACCGTAATAATAGTCGAATAGATCAGCCAAAGCCGTCTTTGCGCATCAACATTATGCAGCTTTTCTGCTGCAATCAGCGGAAGAATTGCTCCTACCTGAATTTTTCGCTGCCGCGCACCATAAAAAATCGCATCGTCCATGGCCTGCTGAATGTAGACATAAGCATTTGCGATATCTCCTTTTTTGTAAAGCTCTTCGGCCAGTAATTGCATAGCCGATGTCTCTTTCGTAGCGGATTCTAAATCAGCAATAGCAGCCTGAATGAGCAAATCAATTGCTTTTTCGGATTGATTGTGCGTGATGTAAAAATAACTCAGGGTTGATGCAACAACCGCCAGTTGATGCGGAGTGAGTTCGTATCCTTGCAGAATGCTGTTCAAGTCGTTCAGGGCATCTTCATCATTTTCATTTTTAAGATTCTTCAGCCCATTCAGATAGATATAATCGTAGGAACCTGGCTTTCGCAAACTCCTGGCTGAATCGATATACTTGTTACCCAATTCAGTATATCGGGGAGTATAAAATACATCGCGGTCGAAGTCCCCTAAATCATAATAGGTCCTGGCTAAAACAAAATAATAATTAAAGCGGATGCTGTCAGGCATTTCATTCATATTAAGAGATGAAAGAGAATCAAGTGTTTCCTTAAACATCCCGGAGGAAATCAAAATAAACCCGAGTTTTATACGGGAATGCGCAATTTTAACGGGATCATTTAACAAGTAAGCCTGGCGCTGCAACTTGTTGATGTAAACAAATGCCGAATCATAAACGAATGTCTTGTACTCATCCGAAAGCCGGTCTAATAATTCATAATGCTGGGCATTATTTTTATTAGCAATACCCGCAAGCTCTTTACGGTACTGATCAATCCGGGTAAGCTTGGCTTTAACGTAGGCAGCGTTATTATTAAGCGTTTCGTTAAGAGCTGCTAATAAACTGTCCTGTTGCGCCATTGTGCTGTTGGCCATCGATAACAGAAAAGCAAGAAAGATCATCGTTGAAAATCTCGGAAAGCCAAAGACCGTTTTCTTAAAAATCATGTAACCAGGCCGACAGATCATTTTCAAATAAATCGGGTCTGAAAAATATAAAAATGCCACTCAGGTTAGAAGACTTTTATCAGATTTAAGTTTGTCCGAAATTGGTCATCTTAGCTGCTTGAAGTAAGATAAGATTAAAATAAAGACCTATTTTTAAGAAATTTCTCCATGCAGGCTGTCTTCTTTTATTGCACTTATCCGTTCATCTACCTGATTGCATTGCTGCCGTTTCGCGCCCTCTATATTTTATCGGATGGGTTGTATCATTTGTTAAAACTAAGCGGGTATCGAAAAAAAGTTATCGTGAAAAACCTTACACTTTCCTTCCCCGATAAAAGTCCGGCAGAAATAGAAAAACTTGTAAAAGCTTATTATCGCTATCTCTGTGATTTAATTTTAGAAACATTAAAAACCTTGCGGATGGATGAGCAGGAATCCAAGAACCGTTGCAAGTTTCACACTGCAGAATGGCTTGAGAAAATGCGCACGGATGGAAAGAGCTTCATCATCGTTATGGGCCATTACGGAAACTGGGAATGGGCCGGGCCCGGTTTTACATTATACACCGGCTATCCATTGGTCGTCATTTATCGCCCGCTTTCTAACAGCTATTTTGAACGAATGATGAGTGGCATGCGAACCCGGTTCGGAACGCGTATTACTCCGATTAACATGACCTTACGGGACATGGTTGCCAATCGTTCACAATTAACAGCAACCGCTTTTATTGCCGATCAGACAGCTCCAAAGGATAAAGCCTACTGGATGACATTTCTCAACCAGGATACTGCGGTGTTTATCGGAACGGAAAAACTTGCCGTTAAATTCGATTATCCGGTTGTGTACATGAATGTGAAACGAATTCGCAGAGGCTTCTACGAAGTCTTCCCTGAAATGCTGTTTGAACATCCGCAAAAAACAAAGGAAAATGAGATCTCGCATGCTTTTATGAGGCGACTCGAACAGGAGATTATCCTTGACCCTGTTCCGTGGCTTTGGTCACACAGACGGTGGAAGCACAAGCGTAAAATCGCTTAATAAAGTCCTGAAATTCCAGCTGAAGGGTATCAATTGTTTTCCTTACATTTAAGGAATTGTCTAAACCTAAACGGCTTAATTCTCATGCGAACAGGAAAAGAAATACTCTTTGCCAGCAAAGAGTTTACGGGTGAATTCCGAAGTAAAAGCTGGTTTGAGTTGATTGTAACCCTGATTCTAACGGGTATTTTCTTTACCGCAACTCTTTTAAACCTCTTTCCGGTTATTGTTCGTATTACATGCTGTATAATCTGTGGCTTGCTCTATGTGCGAATGTTTGTCATCTATCATGATTACCAGCACCGAGCGATTCTACAGAATTCTTTCGTTGCTTCCTGGATTATGAAAGCGGTTGGGATATTCCTGTTAGCTCCTGAAACCATCTGGAAACGGTCGCACGAGCACCATCATAATAATAATTCGAAGCTTACAATCGCTGGCATTGGCTCCTATCCAACCATCTGCAAAGCCCGGTATCTTAAGCTTACCAAAAACGAAAAGCTTATTTACCTGATAAACCGCCATCCGTTAACCGTTATTTTCGGATACTTCACACTTTTTGTTTACTGGCTGAATCTAAAATCATTTTTTCAAAGCCCGGGCCGACACTTGGACTCCCTATTTGCATTAGTCTTTCATACAGCCTCAGGCGTTACCATCTGGTATTACTTTGGCGGAATTACATTTTTGACTTGCTGGTTTTTTCCTTTCTTTATTGCTTTTGGAACTGGATCATACCTGTTCTACGCACAGCATAATTTCCCTACTGCTAAATTCGCTGAGAACCATGACTGGACTTATGTTAACGCTGCATTATCTTCTACCAGTTACATGCCCATGAATCCGGTGATGCAGTGGTTTACTGCCAATATCGGCTACCATCATGTACATCATGTTAATTCAAGAATTCCGTTCTATCGCCTTAAAGAAGCGCTTGACAGCATGCCTGAATTACAAAATGCGCCAATAACCTCGTTGAATCCGCTTGAAATGATCCGTTGCTTTAAGCTGAAACTGTGGGATGCCGACAAAGAAAAAATGATAACACTTAGACAGGTTTAATCCTGGCGTATCGGAAGCGTAAATTTAACATGCTCCCAGGCAAAGTTTACGTT